>DATFQL010000304.1:0-17467 GCA_035264305.1 Candidatus Limnocylindrales bacterium
GGGAGGAGCCGCTGCCATCCACCCTGGCCCTGGCTGGGGTCGTGCCGGACGCTCAGCTCCGCCGCCCACGCCGGATCCTGCAACTCGATCCGCGCGGGGTCGAACAGCCGGCGCGCGACGGATGCTCGCGGCTCGCGCTCCGGCGAGATCCCCACGAGGACGAGCGTGCGCAGCCGGTGCGAGTGCCGCGCGGCGAAGCCGAGCGCGGTGGCCCCGCCCATCGAGAACCCGAGCAGGTGGAACGTCTCGAGCCCGAGTGCGTCGACGAACGCGAGCACGTCCTCGACCAGCCATTCGTAGCGGAAGCCGGCGGCAGCGTCCCAGCGCGTGCCCGCATGACCGCGCGCGTCCGGGGCATACGTGCGGAAGCCGCCGCGCAGCGCGGGCAGCACGCGCCCGAAGTCGGCAGCGGCCGACGAGCTCGCGCCGTGGAGGAGGACGAGTGGCGGTCCCGCCCCCGCGACCGTGTACGCGATCTCGATGCCGTTCGCGGCGATCGTGGGCGTGGGCATGCCCGCAGGATAGGCCCACCGCCGCGAACCGAGCGGCGCCAGGGCTACCATCCGGGAATGAGCAGCGACCCCGGCATCGGAACTCGGGCAACCCGGATCGAGCGCGATTCGATGGGCGAGATGGAGGTCCCGGCGGACGCGCTGTACGGCGCCTCGACGCAGCGTGCGGTCCTGAACTTCCCGATCTCCGGTCAGCCGCTGCCCCGGCGGTTCCTGCGCGCGCTCGCCCTCGTCAAGCTGGCCGCCGCGGCAACGAACCGCGAGCTCGGGCTGCTCGATCCGGCCACCGCCGACGCGATCGCCGCCGCGGCCCGTGAGATCGCCGAGGGGCGGCACGACGCCGACTTCCCGATCGACGTCTATCAGACGGGTTCGGGGACGTCGACCAACACCAACATGAACGAGGTTATCGCCCACCTCGCGTCGGCGCGCCTCGAGGGCGTGACCATCCACCCGAACGACGACGTCAACAGGTGCCAGTCCTCGAACGACACCATCCCGACGGCGCTCCAGCTGTCGGCGGCGCTCGCCATCGAGGAGGAGCTGATCCCGGCGCTCATCGACCTGCAGGGGGCGCTGGCGACGAAGGCCGACGAGTTCTGGGGGGTCGTGAAGACGGGCCGGACGCACCTGCAGGACGCGACGCCGATCCGGCTGGGCCAGGAGTTCGCCGGGTACGCCGGCCAGGTCGAGGAGGCGATCCGGCGGGCACAGGCGGCGCGCGACGAGCTGCTGACCGTGCCCCTCGGCGGGACCGCCGTGGGGACGGGGATCAACGCGCACCCCGAGTACCCGGCCCGGGCCTGCGGCAATCTCTCGGAGCTGACCGGCCTGCTCGTCCGCGAGGCGCCGAACCACTTCCACGCCCAGGCGTCACTCGACGCGGCGATCGCCGCACACGGCGCCGTGCGAACGATCGCGCTCGGCCTGTGGAAGGTCGGGAACGACATCCGGCTCATGGGCATGGGGCCACGGGCCGGTCTCGCCGAGCTCGCCCTGCCCGAGACGCAGCCCGGCTCCTCGATCATGCCCGGCAAGGTCAACCCGGTGATCGTCGAGAGCCTCACGATGGTCGTCGCGCGTGTCGTCGGGAACGACGCGACAGTGGGGTTCGCGCAGACGGGCTCGCTCCTCGAGCTGAACGTGATGCTGCCCGTGACGGCCGTCGCGATGCTCGAATCGATCACGCTCCTCGCAGCGTCCGCGCGCAACTTCCGTGTCCGGCTGGTGGACGGCCTGCTGGCGACGGATCGCGGACCGCAGCTCGTGGAGCAGGGGCTGATGCTCGCCACGGCGCTCGCACCGGAGATCGGCTACGACGCCGCCGCGGCGCTCGCGAAGGAGGGGCTCAAGACAGGCCGGACGATCCGGGAGCTCGCGCTCGAACGCGGCATCCCCGCCGAGCGGCTGGACGAGCTCCTCGACCCGGCCAGGATGACCGAGCCGGGCCTCGGTCGCGGTCCTGCCGGCGGCTGACCGAGCTCGGACGGGCTCGGACCTGACGGCAGCGGCGCGCTGGGCGCCGGTCCAGTACGCTCCGCGAGCACAGGTGAACGCACGGGTGGCCGAGGGGATCGCATCGTGATCGGTCACCCGCACGACTCCGTCACGGTCCGGCGCCGGACGCCGCGTTCGCGGCGATCCGACGCATCGCACGGTCCTTGCAGAGAGCGAGCCGCCTCATGACCGCCGAGCATCCTGCCGATCCCGCGAAACGCGTCGCGGAGCTCGAGCGCGAGCTGCGGATCCAGCGCGCGCTGGTCGCCATCGTCGACGCCGCCAACCGGTCCGACGACCTCCACGCGTTCTACCCGGTGGTCCACGAAGCCCTGAAGCCGCTCACCCACGCGACGAACTGCTACATCGCGTTGTATGACGAAGCCCGGCACGCGATCAACTTTCCCTACTACGCCGACGAGCTCGAGGTCGACATCCCCGACCCCCTGGCGTGGGCGCCGTTCGGCGCCGGCGACGCCCGCGGCCTCACGGCGTTCCTGATGCGGACGGGCGTGCCCCAGCTCATCGACACCGCTCGGGCGCGCGAGCTCGAGGCGGCAGGCGAGCTGGTCGCCGTCGGCCTCATCGCGGACGGCCAGTGGCTCGGCATCCCGCTGATCGTCGAAAGCCGGACGATCGGTGCCCTCGTCGTCCAGACGTACACCGCCGACAGGCGCTACTCGCCGGATGACGTTGCGCTGATGACCGTGGTGGGCCGGTCTGTCGCCTCAGCGCTCGCGCGCGTCCGCGCCGTCGAGGCGTCGCGGGAGCGGACAGCCCAGCTCACGCTCGTCAATGAGATCGGCCGCGGCCTCGCGCAGCAGCTCGAGTTCGACGCGATCATCGAGCTGGTCGGCGAGCGGGTACGCGAGCAGTTCGGCGCGACCTCGATGTTCATCGCGACATACGACGCGGCGACCGGGATGATGACGTTCCGGTACGAGCTGGACGAAGGACGACGGGCCTTCACCGATCCGATCCCGCTCGGCGCAGGGCTGACGTCGGAGGTGATCCGCCGGCGCGCCCCGGTCCGGCTGGGGACGTACGCGGAGAACGTCGCGCTCGGCGCCATCGTCTCCGGCGTCCGCGCCGAATCGTGGCTCGGCGTGCCGATCCTCGTTGCGGACGAGGTCCTCGGCGTGCTCGCGCTCGAGAGCCTCGAGCAGAACAAGTACGACGAGTCCACCGAACGGCTGCTGGCGACGGTCGCCTCGTCGATGGGGGTCGCGCTGAACAACGCCCGCCTGTTCGACGAGACGAAGCGGCTGCTCACCGACGCCGACGAGCGGGCGGCGGAGCTGGCGATCATCAACGAGGTCCAGCAGGGCCTCGCCGCGCAGCTCGAGATCCAGGCCATGTACGACCTCGTGGGCGAGCGGCTGCGCGAGGTCTTCGATGCCCAGGTCCTCGACATCGGCGTGCTCGACAAAGGGGACGGCCTGATCCACTTCCCGTACGCCATCGAGCGGGGCGTGCGCTTTCCCGACGAGCCGGTCGCCCCGGTCGGATTCCGGAAGCACGTCATGGACACGCGCATGCCGCTGCTCGTCAACGAACGTCAATTGGAGCGCGCGCAGGCGATCGGGCAGGCCGCGGTGCTCCAGGGCGAGGTGCCGCTGTCGACGCTGTGGGTGCCGCTGATCGTCGGCAGCGATGCGACGGGCGTCATCTCGCTCCAGAACCTGGATCGGGAGGGCGCGTTCACCGAGTCGGATGTCCGCGTGCTGCGGACCATCGCCGCGAGCCTGTCCGTGGCGCTCGAGAACGCGCGCCTGTTCGACGAGACCAGCCGCCTGCTGCGCGAGACCGACGAGCGTGCCGCCCAGCTCGCGATCATCACGACGATCCAGCAGGGCCTGGCGGCGCAGATCGACATCCAGGCGATGTGCAACCTCGTCGGCGACAGGCTCGGCGAGCTGTTCGACGCGCAGGTCTTCGACATCGGGATCCTCGACCGCGAGGCGGGCGTCTTCCACTTCCCGTACACGATCGAGCGCGGCGTCCGCTTCGAGGACGTGGCAACCCCGTACCGGGGCATCCGCAAGCACGTGCTCGAGACGCGGGAACCGCTGGTGATCAACGACCGCGCGACCGAGCGTGCGGCCGAGCTTGGCCAGCCGGCGGTGCGGCAGGGCGAGGCGCCCAAGTCGACGCTGTGGGCACCGCTCATCGTCGGCGGAGAGGCCACTGGCGTCGTGTCGGTCCAGAACCTCGACCGCGAGCACGCGTTCGGCGAGGGCGACGTCACCCTCCTCCAGACGCTCGCCGCGAGCTTGAGCGTCTCCCTCGAGACCGCCCGTCTCATCTCGGAGACGAGCCGGCGGGCGGATGAGATGTCGGCGCTCGCCGAGGTCGCCGCCGAGATCTCCGCCACGCTCGACGTCGGCGCCGTCCTGGACCGGATGATCGAGCGGATCACGGAGCTCCTCGACGGGGACACGAGTGCGGTCTTCCTGCCGGATCCGGAGGGATCGGCCTACCGTGCGATCGCCGCCCGGGGCACCGTTGCGAACGAGATCCTCGCCGACACCATCGTCCCCGGCGAGGGGATCATCGGCGGCGCGATCACCTCGCGTGAGGCGCTGTACGTCAACGATGTCCTCAACGACCCACGAACGGTGCACATCGCCGGGACGGAGCACGAGGTCGAGGAGCGGCTGATGGTGGCGCCGATGATCGCGCGTGACAACGCCATCGGGGCGATCGCGGTCTGGCGCTCGATGCGCAGCGGCCCGTTCACCGACCAGGAGCTGTCGTTCTTCACGAGCCTCGCGCGCCAGGCGACCATTGCCGTGGACAACGCGACGTTCTTCGCCGACGCCCTGGCGGCACGACGCGCCGCCGAGGAGGCGAACCAGGCGAAGTCGACGTTCCTCGCCGCGATGAGCCACGAGATCCGGACGCCGATGAACGCGATCATCGGCATGAGCGGTCTGTTGCGCGAGACGAGCCTCGACGCGGAGCAGGCGGACTACGCCGAGACGATCAGGACGTCGGCGGACGCGCTGCTCACGGTCATCAACGACATCCTCGACTTCTCGAAGATCGAGGCGGGAAAGGTCGAGCTCGAGCGGGCGCCGTTCGATCTCCGCCGGACGATCGAGGGCGCCCTTGACCTGCTTGCGCCCGTCGCGGCCGGCAAGGGCGTCGAGCTGGTGTACGCCGTCGACGCGGACCTGCCGGCCGGCCTCGTCGGTGACGGCGGGCGGCTCCGCCAGATCGCCCTCAACCTGCTGTCGAACGCGCTCAAGTTCACCGAGGCCGGCGAGGTCGAGCTGCGCCTCGGCGGCCGGCGCGTCGACCGCCCGCATGGCGCGACGGCGGAGCGATGGGAGATCACGCTCGACGTCCGGGACACGGGCATCGGCATCCCGCCCTACCGCATGGACCGGCTGTTCCAGTCGTTCAGCCAGGTCGACGCGTCGATCAGTCGCAGGTATGGCGGCACGGGCCTGGGGCTCGCCATCAGCCGCCGGCTGGCCGAGCTGATGGACGGCTCGCTCGACGCGTCGAGCAGCGGGATCGCCGGGGAGGGCGCGACGTTCCACGTGGTTGTCCGCGCGGACGAGGCACCCGACATCGTTCCGGCCGGCTCCCGGCCCGCGCCCGACCTGCGCGGCTGCCGCGTGCTCGTCGTGGACGACAACGAGACGAACCGGCGCATCGTGCGCGCCCACGTCGGCCGCTGGGACATGACGACCGCCGACACGGCGTCACCCGTCGAGGCCCTGCGCTGGGTCCGCGCAGGCGAGGAGTTCGACCTCGCGATCCTCGACATGCACATGCCCGAGATGGACGGCGTGGAGCTTGCCGAGGCGATGCGCGACGCCGCGCGGGAGGCCGGACGCGAGCCGACGCCTGTGCTCATCCTGTCGTCGGTGGGGGCGCGGGAGCGGCGGTCGGAGGCGGTTGCCGCCGAGCTGATCAAGCCCGTCAAGCCATCGGCGCTGCTCGACGCCGTGATGGACGTCCTCGCGCCTGACGCCGACCGGACGGCGGCGCGACCAACGCCGCTCGCTGCGTCCGGTGTCGGGCTCGCGGAGACGCATCCGCTCCGGATCCTGCTTGCCGAGGACAACGCGGTGAACGTGAAGCTCGCCACGAGGCTCCTCGAGCGGATGGGCTATGCCGCGACGGTCGCCGGCAACGGCTTCGAGGTCCTCGATCACCTCGAGCGTGAGCCATGCGACCTCGTGCTCATGGACGTGCAGATGCCCGAGATGGACGGGCTGGAGGCGACGCGCCGCATCCGCGCCCGATGGCCCGGCGGCCGGCTCCGGATCGTCGCGATGACGGCGAACGCGATGGACGGCGATCGGGAGATGTGCATCGCGGCAGGCATGGACGACTACCTGAGCAAGCCGATCAGACCGGAGTCGCTCGCCGCCGCGCTGCGCGCCGTACGACCGCAGGCCTCTACGGCCGCGCCCGGAGGAGCGGAGTGACGCTCGATCAGGCGGCGCTTGCCGACATGCTCGAGATGGTCGGAAACGATGAGGCGTTCGTCGGTGACATCGTGGACACCTATCTCGCCGACGCACCGGCACAGCTGACCGGCATGGAGCTCGCGCTCGAAGCCGCCGACCTCGAGACGCTGGGCCGCCATGCCCACACGCTCAAGGGCAACAGCCTGAGCGTGGGCGCCACGACGCTCGCGGAGATCGCCAGGGGGCTCGAGACGCGGTCCCGGGCGGGGAACGCCGCCGATGCCCGAGCGGAGATTGCGGCCGCGGCGGCGGAGTTCGACCGGGTGACGCGCGCGCTCGAGGACGCGCGCGCCCGGGGGTGGCGGTCGTGACCTCGCCGGTCCGGGACCCGCTGCCGGACGAGGCCGCGTCCGTCGGCACTGCCGGCGTGCACGCGCCGCATGCGGGCGCCGGGCACGTCCTCGTCGTGGACGACAGTCGGATGAACCGCATGACCCTGGTCCGGCTCCTCCAGCGGCTCGGTCATGAGACGACCGAGGCCGTCGACGGGCGCGCGGCGCTCGACGTGCTCGCGGCGGGAACGCCGGTCGATCTCGTGCTGCTCGATCTCGTCATGCCCGAGCTGGATGGCTTCGCGACGCTCGCGACGATGAAGGCGGATCCCCGCCTCGCCGCGATCCCCGTGATCGTCGTCTCGGGGCTCGACGACCTCGACGGGATCGTCCGGTGCATCGAGATGGGTGCCGTCGACTATCTCCCGCGGCCGATCAAGCCCACGCTGCTCCAGGCACGCGTCGAGGCGACGCTCGCCGACAAGCGGCTGCGGGACGACAACACGCGCCTGCTGGCGACGGTCGAGCGGCAGCGGACCGAGCTCGCGCGGTTCCTGTCGCCCCAGGTCGCGGAGCTGGTCTCGACGCCCGATGGCGAGGCCCTGCTCGCCGGGCATCGGCGCGAGGTGACGGTGGTGTTCGCCGACCTGCGTGGCTTCACCGCGTTCTGCGAGTCGCGAGATCCAGAGGAGATCGTGCTGGTCCTGCGGGAGTACCACGCCGCGGTGGGTCGCCGGGTGACGGAGTTCGGGGCCACGCTCGAGCACTTCGCGGGGGACGGGGTGCACCTGTTCTTCAACGATCCCGTCGCGCAGACCGACCACCGCCTGCGGTCGCTCCGGATGACCGTTGCCCTGCGTGACGACGTCGCCCGTCTCCAGGACCGCTGGGCCAGCCGGGGGGTCCATCTCGGGTTCGGCGTCGGCGTGTCGGTGGGGCAGGCGACGGCCGGCCGGATCGGGTTCGAGGGCCGCTATGCATACGCGGTCGTCGGCGCGATGGTCAACCTTGCCGCACGCCTCTCCGCCGAGGCGGCGACCGGCCAGATCCTCGTGACCGACGAGCTGTACCGCGATCTCTCGGACCGCGTGGAGGCCGAGCGCATCGACGGCCTGCGGCTCAAGGGGATCAGCCACGCGGTCACGGCGTGGAACGTCGTCAGCCTGGTCGGCGAGGAGTCCGAGGTCGCTCCGGGGGCGGCGGCCGGCCGATGACGGCGGCTACAATCGCCGCGATGTCTGTCACCCGTGCCTGGGATCGTGCCGGATCCCTGCCCGTGTCGCGCGCCGGGAGTCCGTCTCCGGAGCTCGTCGCCCTGCGCGACGAGGTCCCCACGGTCGACGAGCTGTTCACGTTCATGCGCGACGCGGAGCTGAGGTTCCGGACACTCCGGATGCGGATCGAGGAGCACAGCTTCACGGCCCGGGGCGAGGACGTCGTGACGAGCGAGGTCACGCTCGAGCATCCGGGCAGGGCCAAGGTCCTGTCGTCGCTCGGCGTGGCGGACGTCGCCGCGGTCGACTACGACGTGTGGATCAGCGACGGCACGACGATCCGCACGTATACCGCGTCGCGGAAGCTCGGCACCACGCGTCCCGTCCGGCCACGGCTGCGCGGCCTGGACGAGGACTTCCCCGGCGCGTCCCGCGTCTACACGCCGGTGACACCGCTCCAGATGGAATCGCTGCCCGACCTGTTCATCCACCCCGCCGGGTACTGCCAGAACGTCCTGGCCACGGGCGACTGCCGGATCGGCGGCTCGACGACGGTGGCGGGTCGCGAGGCGCTCGTCGTCGAGTGCGATCACCCGCGCACGGTCGAGGTCGCGGCGGATCGACCCGACTTCGCGGTCCGGGTCGCGGTCGACCGCGCGGACGGCGTCATCCTCCGGCTCGAGGAATCGATCGGCGGCCAGGTGACGCGCGACGCGATCGTCGTCGCGTACGCACCCGACGTCACGCTGCCGCCCTCTGCGTTCGCGTTCTCGTTTCCGGCCGGCACGACCTCCCTGTACTGACCCAGGGCGGATCTCCCGGGGCAGGACGCGCGCGAGGGGGCCGAGGACCCGGCAAACGAGGCACACTGTGCGAAGGCGCCCGCGTCGCCGAGGCCCGACCGAGGTCGCGACGATCCGCAGCACGCCATCCACCGAACAGCTTGCGTCGCGACGGGAGCCAGACCCGCCGCCGAGCCCGAGCGGCAGGCGACCACCGAGGAGCACGGCCATGCCCAAGGATCCGCCGCGGATCCCACTTCGCGAAAGCTCCGGGACCTCGGATGCGGAGCGTTCCGCGAACGACGCCGCGGGCGACGGGGTGACGAAGCCCCGACGCGACGAGCCGCCGGATCCGAAGAAGACCGAGCGCATCGCGGAGCAAGCCGCGAAGCTCGCGGAGCGAGCGCTCGACGACGACCAGGACAAGGCCGCCGTCGAGGAGCCACGGCCCGTGGTCGATGCTGCCGGGCTGCGGGTCGCGATCGGGGTCGACGTGGGCGGATCCGGCATCAAGGCCGCGGCCGTCAACCTCGACACGGGGGAGCTCCTCAGCCCGCGCCACCGGGTCCCGACGCCACAGCCGTCCGCGCCCGCCGCGGTCATCGCGTCGATCGCACGACTGATCAAGAAGATTGCCGCCGAGGTCCGGATCGACCCCCACGTCGCGGTGGGCGTCGGGTTCCCGGCCGTCGTCATCGACGGGATCACGAAGAGCGCCGCGAACGTCGATCCCGGCTGGGTCGACTTCGACGCGGACACGGCGCTCGAGCGCGTGCTCGGCCGGCCGGTCCACCTCGTCAACGACGCGGACGCGGCGGGCGTGGCGGAGATGCGGTTCGGTGCCGGGGTCGGCCAGACGGGGACGGTGTTCCTCATCACGCTCGGCACCGGAACCGGGTCCGCGCTGTTCTACGACGGGATGCTCGTGCCGAACCTCGAGCTCGGCCACATGGAGATCCGGGGTCGCGATGCCGAGCGGCGCTCGGCGGCGGCATCGCGGGTCAAGCGAGGGATCAGCTGGAAGGCGTGGGCCATGGATCTGGACGAGCACCTGCTCGCGATCGAGAGGCTGTTCAGCCCCAAGCTGTTCATCATCGGTGGGGGCGTCTCGAAGCGGTCGGACCGGTTCATCCCGCGGCTGACGGTGCGCGCCGCCGTCGTGCCCGCAAAGCTGCTGAACGACGCCGGGATCGTGGGGGCGGCGATGGCCGCGGCCGAGACCGAGGACCGCCGGACCCGCTGACCAGCCCGTCCGCGCCGCCGGCACCCCGAGCCGGCTCCGTGCAAATCGGCCTTGCCCGGGGTGTCCCCAGCCCCGGATCATGACGGCACGTGCCGCCCCTGCCCGAGCTGACCCTCACGGTTCCCGCCGAGCTCCGGTTCATCCTGGACCTCGGCGTCGCCGTCGCGCTCGCCCTCGTCGGCGGCATCGTCGCCGTCCGGCTCCGCCAGCCCCCGATCGTCGGGTACCTCCTCGCCGGCGTCGTCATCGGGCCGTTCACGCCGGGGTTCGTCGGCGACGCCGGGCAGATCGGTGAGCTCGCCGAGGTCGGGATCGTCCTGCTGCTGTTCGCGCTCGGCGTCGAGTTCTCGATCAGCGAGCTGACTCCGGTTCGCCGGATCGCGGTCCCCGGCGCGATCCTCCAGGTGCTCGTCACGGGGCTGGTGGCCGCGGGGATCGGCATCCCGATCGGCCTCCCCGCGCCCGCAGCGGTCGTCGTCGGCGCAGCCGTGGCGATCAGCTCCACGGTCGTGGTCCTCAAGCTGCTCGCGGAGCGGGGCGAGGTGGACAGCCTCCACGGCCGGACCGCGATCGGATGGATGGTTGTCCAGGACCTGCTGACGATCCTCCTCATCGCCCTGCTCGAGCCGTTCGCCGCGGGCGGGGACCTTGCCGGTCCCGTGGCCTTCGCGCTCGTGCGCACCGCGCTGTTCCTCGCGCTTGCGTACCTGGTCGGCACGCGACTCCTGCCGTGGCTGTTCCGGTTCGTCACCCGGCTCGGGTCTCCGGAGCTGTTCCTGCTCACGGTGTTCGCGACGGCCCTCCTCGCGGCGTTCCTGTCATCCGCAGTCTTCGGCCTGAGCCTGGCACTCGGCGCGTTCGTTGCGGGACTGATCGTCAGCGAGTCGGAGCTGAGCCACCAGGCGGCCGGCGAGATCACGCCGTTCCGCGACCTGTTCGCCGTCCTGTTCTTCGTCTCGGTCGGGATGCTGCTCGACCCGGCGGCGATGCTCGCCGACTGGCCGGCGCTCCTCGCGCTGCTCGTGGTTGCCACGGTCGGCAAGTCGGCGATCAGCGCAGGCTTCGGACGCCTCCTCGGGCTGCCCCTCCGGAGCGCGCTCCTGCTCGGCGCGGTCATCGCCCAGGTCGGCGAGTTCAGCTTCCTCCTTGCCGAACGCGCCCTGTCCCTCGGTCTGCTCGACGCGCGGGGCTACAACCTCGTGCTGGGCACGGCCGTGGCATCGATCGTGCTCACGCCCGTCCTCCTCGGTGCTGCGGTGCGGCTCGTCGAGCGACTCGAGCACGCGCGCCTCGTCGCGGAGCCCCCGGTGGCGGCGCTAGGCGGGTTCAGCAGGGGCGAGCTCGCGGGCCGCGGTGGCGGAACGGGAGCCGGCTCGGAGCGGCCCGCGGTCGTGGTGCTCGGTGGAGGCCGCGTGGGACGGGTCGTCATCCGGGCCGTCCGCAGCCGGGGCTTCCGGTGCGTCGTCGTGGACCGGGACCCGGACGCGCTCGAGGACGCGGCTCGCGCGGGCGCCGCGACGCTGTTCGGGGACGCGGCGAGCGCCGCGATCCTGCGACGAGCCGGTCTCGAGGACGCGCGGTTGCTCGTCGTCACGATCGGGGACGCGCTCACGGCCCGGCTCGCGGTGGAGCGGGCGCGGGCAATGAACCCGCGGCTGACCGTGATCGCACGGGCACGCGGCCGTGGGAACGCGACGGCGCTCCAGGCGCTCGGCGTCAGCAGGCTCGCCGACCCGGAGATCGAGGCGGCGATCGAGCTCGCGCGCGCCTCGCTCGCGCGCATGGGCGTATCCGGCCCGGAGCAGGCCGCCGTCGCGGTCGGGCTCCGACGCCGCTACTACGGCGAGCGTCCCCGTGACTCGGGCGGCCCGTCGTCCGGCGACGGCGCCTAGAACTGCTCCCATCCCCGGAACGCATCGGGCAGCGGCGCATCCGGGTCGCGCTTCGCGACCCAGTCGCGGAGCGCCCAGTAGGTCGTCTTGAACGCGATCTCGTCCCACGGGATGGCGCGCGGCGCGAACGGCGCCACCTCCAGCGCCTCGGGTGTTGTCCGCGCCTCGCCGCCCACGATGCGCGCCTCGAACACGACGACGACCACCGCTGCCTCGAGTCGCGAGTACAGGCCGACGAGCTCGCCCGGCTCCACGACCAGTCCGGTCTCCTCGAGCGTCTCGCGGGTCGCCGCCTCCGCGACGGTCTCGTCGACCTCGAGGAAGCCCCCCGGCTGGGCCCAGGCGCCACGCCCCGGTTCGATGCCGCGCCGCAGGAGGACGACGTCGCCGGCGTCGGTGACCGGAATCGTCGTGACGACGAGCCGCGGGTTGACGTAGGCGATGAACCCGCAGGCAGGACAGACGGCGCGCTCCCGGTGCTCGGTCTGCGGGACGGCGTCCACGAGGCGGGTCCCGCAGTTCGAGCAGTGGTTGAGCGTCCGGCGGACCCACCACGGCGCGCCCTGCCCGGATGCGACGTCGGTGGAACGGCCGTCGGTCCCCCGGCCCATCGACCCCAGCTGTTCCACCTCGGCCGGGTCGAGCTGCCGCTCCGTGTGACCCGTCACGTCTGCCACGTCAGGCGCCGAGGACGAGGGCGACGGCCGCGACGATGAGGGCGAGGAACATGAGCGCCACGGCCACCCACGCGAGGCGGAACAGCCCCCGGTTGCGGTCGACGGGCATCCACGCCCACGCCGAGCGCCAGATGCGCAGGGTCGCATCGCCGGTCGTGACGAGCAGCAGCGGCGCCGCAAGCAGGATGCACAGCCTGACGAGCGCGCTGTCGAAGCCGGCCCCGAGCTCGAGCGCGGTGATCGCGATCACCCCCAGGACGAGCGCCGGCGCCGACAGCAGGACGTAGTGCTTCTGCAGCGGCGTCGGCTTCGCCTCGGGGACACTTCGAGGCGGCAGGCCGCGGAGGCTCGGCGGCAGGTGCTCGTCGCGACCGCCAGCGCGTGGAGCGGCAGTACCGGTCGGGGAGTGGCGAACGGCGCTCGACGCGGTCGCAGCGACGGCGGCCGCGTCCGGAACCGGCTGCCGGTCCAGGACCGGCATTCCGGGCTCCCAGCGCTCGTCGTCCATCGCCAGCTCAGTCTATCGCCGGGTCGTGCCCTACCCCCTCGAGCGGCCGTGCGGGGCGGGCCTACGGGGCCGGCCGGCCCTCGAGCGATTCGGCGTTCGACTCGTCATCGAGGATCGATGCCGTCTCGGACACCCGCCGCGCGTCGACCCGCTCCGCGAGCGCCGGGTCACCCAGCGCGAGGATCTGGGCCGCGAGCAGGGCCGCGTTGTCGGCGTTGCCGATGGCGACGGTCGCGACGGGGATCCCGCGCGGCATCTGGACGATCGACAGCAGCGAATCCATGCCGCCGAGATGCTGCGTCGGGATCGGCACCCCGATGACCGGCAGCGTCGTCTTCGCCGCGAGCATTCCGGGCAGGTGTGCCGCGCCGCCTGCGCCGGCGACGATCACCCGGATCCCACGCGCACGAGCCGTCTCCGCGTAGCGGAACAGGTGGTCGGGCGTCCGGTGCGCGCTCACGACGCGCAGCTCGCACGCGACGCCGAGCTCGCGCAGGACCGCCTCGGCCCGCTCGAGGACGGGAAAGTCCGACCGACTGCCGCCGACGATGCCGACGACCGGTGCCGTCCCGGGTCCCTCCGTCACCGTTCGTCAGACCTCCCAGCGGAGCGCTGCATGCGCCCGCCGCGCACGACTGAGCGCCTCGTCGGCGTCGCTGCCGACCACGGTCACGTGCCCCATCTTGCGCCGCTCGAACACGCGGCGCTTGCCGTAGACGTGGAGGTGGACGCCCGCGTCGCGGAGCGCCTCCGGCACGCCGCCGAGCCGCGCCTCGCGGTCCGTGCCGGTGCCCAGCAGGTTGACCATGGCCGTCGTTCCGCGCGGCTCGACCGAGCCAAGCGGGAGACCGAGGATCGCCCGGACCTGCTGCTCGAACTGCGACGTCGCGGCACCCTCGATGCTCCAGTGGCCCGAGTTGTGGACCCGCGGCGCGAGCTCGTTGATCATCAGGCCGCCGCCGCGCAGCTGGAACAGCTCGACCGTCAGGACGCCGACGAGGTCGAGGCTGCGCGCGAGACGCTCCGCGATCTCGGCCGCGTCGAACGACTGGAGGGCCTCGATCGACGCCGGTGCGACGCTCTCGACCAGGATCCCGGAATCGTGGACGTTGTGGGACACGGGGAAGGCGCGCGTTCGCCCGTCGCGGTCGCGCGCGAGGATCACGGACAGCTCGCTCGCGAAGTCGATCTCCGCCTCGAGCAGGAGCGGGCGCCCATCCTCGCCACCCAGCGACCGGACCGCCGCGGCGACCTCGGACCGTGACCGTATCCGAGCCTGGTTCCGCCCGTCGTAGCCGCCCAGCGGCAGCTTGAGCCGGCATGGGTACCCGAGCGCCTCGGCCGCGACCTCGCCCTCGGCGATGCCGTGGATCTCCCGCCACGGTGCCGTGTACTCCCCGAGCTCGCGGATGAACCGCCGCTCGGCGAGCCGGTCCTGCGTCGCCCGGAGCGCGGCAAGACCCGGGCGCAGCGGCGCGTGCTCCGCCGCCGCGGTGGCCGCGTCGAGCCCGACGTGCTCCAGCTCGTACGTCACGACGTCGCTCCGCTCCCCGAGCCGCCTCGCCGCGTCGACATCGTCGTACCGCCCCACGATGAGCTCGTCCGCGACCGCTGCGATGGGGCACGCGCGATCGGGGTCGAGCGCGACGATGCGGAAGCCCATCGCGCGGGCGGCGACCGCGAGCATCCGGCCGAGCTGCCCGCCACCCATGATCCCGATCGTCGACCCCGGGGCAAGCGGCTCCGCGCGGTCCGCCGGCGGGCGTCGGATCCCCGTGCGGTAGAGCGCGTCGAGCACGAAGTCCGCCTTGCGGGCCGTGTAGAGCTCGGTCGACTGGCCGTCGGCCGCCTCTCCGACGATCCGCCGCTTCGCCTCGGCGTACTGGCGGCACAGGTCCGGGTCCGCGCGCAGGGCGTCACGGAACGCGACGAGCTCGGCGAGCTCGGCGCGTGCCGGGGGCATGACGTGCAGGTGGACGCGGTACGGCGCGCCCCCGTGGTCGACGGTTCCGGTGAACATGGGCCGGGTCGGGGGAAACGGCGCGATGCCCCCCTGGCGACCGAACCCGAGCGAGAGGACGGCCTCCGTGATCGCGGGGATGTCCTCCGGGTCCGCCTCGATCCCGAGATCCACCGTGTTCTTGCCGGGCAGCCCGGACACGGCCGAGCTGCCGACGTGCTCGACGCGGGTGCCGGGACGGGCCGAGGCGACCAGCCGCGCGACGGCGGCCGCGACATCCACGGTTGCCGGATCCCACGCATGGAACGCCGCGGGAACGCGGTCGTAGGGGCGGATCGGCAGGTCCGACATCGAGGCGAAGTGTAGGGCTGGGACGTGGTGCTTCGGCGCGACGCGGGCGGCTGCGGACCGACGACGCCGTGATGCGCGGCGGTATCCTCGCGCCATGCTCGGTGGACCCGGCCCGTACGGCGTCTCGGCGCCGCGCATCCTCATCGTCGACGACGATCCGAACCTGCTGGTGATCCTCGCCGAGCAGCTGCGGGCGGACGGCTACGAGGTGCAGACGGCCCGCGACGGCGAGGAGGCCCTGCGCCGGCTGGGTCAGGCATGGCCGGACCTCCTGATCATCGACATGCTGATGCCGCGCATGGACGGGCTGACGCTCGCCCGCGAGATCAAGGCCCGGGCCGACCTGCCGATCATCGTCCTCTCCGCCATCGACACCGCCGATTCCAAGGCAGACCTCCTCGAGGAGGTCGCCGAGGACTACGTCACCAAGCCGTACCACTACCCCGAGCTCCGGGCACGCGTGACGAGGGTGCTGCGGCGGCTGGGCGACCGCGTCCCGCGGCAGCGCCTCGAGCTCGGCCCCAACCTCTCGCTCGAGCTCCACCGGCGCGAGGCCATGGTCGGTGGCGACACCGTCTCGCTCACGCCGACCGAATCGCGCCTGCTGTACGCGCTCGCGGCGAATCTCGGGCAGACGGTGACGACCGAGACCCTTCTCGCCCGGGGATGGGCGGACACCGAGGACGCGGACCCCAGCTACGTGTGGGTGACGATGCGACGGCTGCGGCAGAAGGTGGAGCTCGACGCGAACAAGCCCGTCCACCTGCTGACCGTTCGCGGCATCGGCTACCGGCTCGTGAGCGCGGGCGCGCCGGCCGAGTCATGAGCGACCGGCGGGACGGCGAGGCGATCGAGGAACGACGGCCGGCCGCCGCGTCCGGGGCATATCGCGGCACGGGGCTCGGGTTCCGGACGCGGCTCACCCTGGGCCTCGTGGCCGCGGCCATCCTGCCGCTCGCCGGCTTCGGCGTCGTCGTGCTCGTCGTCACCGGCGCAGGGAACACGGACTCGACGGTGTTCCGTGTGCTCCTGCTCGCCGTCGCCGTCGCGGTCGTGTTCGCCGTGTTCCTCGGCGCGGCGATCGCCGCCGACCTCGGCGCGCCGCTCCGGGCCATCGCCTCGTCGGTCGATCGGGTCTCGTCCGGCGACCTCGGGGCGCCGCTCGAGCTGCCCGG
This sequence comes from Candidatus Limnocylindrales bacterium, assembly GCA_035264305.1. GTDB lineage: Bacteria > Chloroflexota > Limnocylindria > Limnocylindrales > CSP1-4 > CAIXZV01. The sequence continues at coordinate 16,571 of DATFQL010000304.1, forward strand.
CGACGACGAGTTCAGCCGCCTCGCCGAGAGCCACAACCGCCTCGCGCGCGACCTGCAGCGGCGCAACACCGAGCTGCGCCGGATCCTCGTCGCGCTCGAGTCGATCACGCTCGACGAGCGCCCGGACGCGATCGCGGCCCGTTCCGCCGAGGACGCGCGGGCCGCCTTCGGGATGATCGACTGCCGGCTCATGCTCCTCGACCCGCGTGGGATCCCGACCGAGGAGGTCGTCCCCGGCGAGCCGATCCCCGTCCGGGCTCTGCTGACCGCCGCGGGCGAGGTGCTGGGCATCGCGACAGGCCACCTGCCCGCGACGCGCCGCTGGGAACGGGCGGACCAGGACCTGTTCGAGCTGTTCGCGATCGAGGTCAGCGCCGCGATCCGGAACGCACAGCTGTATGCGCACGTCGAGACCCAGAACCGGCGGCTGATCGAGCTCGACGAGGCAAAGGACGACTTCCTGCGCGGCGTGTCCCACAACCTCCAGACGCCCCTCGCGAGCATCCGCGGATACGCGCAGCAGCTCGAGGCTGAGCGATCCGACCGGCGCCTCGGGATCATCACGGAGCAGGCGGACCGCCTCAGCCGGATGGTCCGCCAGCTGCTGACGGTGACCCGGATCGAATCGGGCGCGCTCCGGCCGCGCCAGGACGTCCTCGCGCCGGCGCTCCGCATCCGGAGGACCTGGGAGGCGCTCGGGGCCGCCGACGTGCCGTTCCGCCTCGAGGACGACTCAGGCGGCTGGCTTGCCGTTGCGGACGCCGACCAGCTCGACCAGGTCCTGTGGGCGATCCTCGACAACGCGGTGAAGTACGGCAACCGGGAACGGGTCGATGCCACCGTCGGCGTGGATCCGGTGGCATCCCGGATCTCGATCACGATCGTCGACCACGGCCC
>DATFQL010000305.1:0-4187 GCA_035264305.1 Candidatus Limnocylindrales bacterium
GTTCTCCCAGACCGTCGAGCCGGTCGTCGAGTAGCGGCAATGGGCGACGGCTAGGTCGCCGACGAGCGACGGGATGCGGCGCTCGTCGAGGACCTGGGAGACCATGCCGAGGTCCTTGTAGATCATGAGGTGGCCGCCATCGGCCACGCCGATCCCGGCGGACTCCTGCCCACGGTGCTGGAGTGCGAACAGCGCGGTCGCCGCAACCGCGGCGGCCTCGTGGCCGCGATCGGGCAGGACGACCCCGACGACGCCGCACATCAGCGGATGGCCTCGGGTCCCCGAGACGCGGCGCCGGCGCCGCTGTCGACGATCCCCCCGTCCCCCACGTCCTCGGCGTGTTCCCAGCCGAGCGCCCGGGGCAGCCCGTGCTCCCACGCGTGCCGGAGGTGCGCGACGGGGACGTCGAGCGCATCGGCGATCCCGCTCCCCCGCTCCTCGGCTGCCCCGGTCGCGCCGTTGCCCGCGAGCTCGATCACGAGCCGCGCGCCGCCGGTCGTGCCGAGGACGTCCGTCGGGAGGCCGTGGTGGCGCGCGAGGAGCTCGAAGGCCGGCACGTGGCGAGGGATGACCTCCACGAGGACCCGCGACGGGCTCTCCCCGAACAGCGCGACTGCGGGGGAGTCGCCGACGCCGACGCGCAGCGTGGCGCCGCGGTCGCCCCAGATGGCCATCTCGGCGACCGCGACGGCGAGCCCGCCGCCGGACGGGTCCTGGCAGCTCTCGACGAGGCCTCGCGCGATCGCCTCGCGGATGAACGACTGGACGGCGGCCTCGCGCTGCAGGTCGAGCGACGGCGGGCCGTCCTCGGGCGCCGTGCCCGCGAGCCCCTCGTACGAGGATCCGGCCAGCCCGGGTGCGGTCTCGCCGACGAGCAGCAGCGTGTTCCCGTCCGCGCGGAACGCCGGTCCGACCCGTGTCGCCACGTCGTCGAGCAGCCCGACGATCCCGATCTCCGGCGTCGGTGCGATGGCCGAGCCGGGCGCCTCGTTGTACAGCGACACGTTGCCGCCGGTGACGGGCAACCCGAGTGCGATGCACGCGTCCGAGAGCCCGCGCACGGCCTCGGCGAGCTGCCAGAACGCCTCGGGTCGGGTGGGATCCCCGAAGTTGAGGCAGTTCGTGACGCCGAGCGGCCGAGCGCCGGTGATGGAGACGTTGCGCGCGGCCTCGGCGACCGACATCGCGGCCCCCAGCCACGGGTCGTGCTGGCCGACCGGCGCGTTGCCGTCGGTCGTCGCCACGAGCGCCTTGGTCGTCCCCTTGATCCGCAGGACCGCCGCCCCCCGGCCCGGACCCGCGACGGTGTTGGACTGGACGTTCCAGTCGTACTGCTCGAACACCTCGCGCCGCGACGAGAGGTTCGCCGACCCGAGGAGCGCCGTGAGGACGGCGGCCGGATCCTGCCCCCGGAGCGGCAGCGAATCGACGGGCTCGTCGGCGGCACCGGGCGCGGGGGCCGCGCGGCGGCGGGCGGGCGGCCGGGACTCGCGGTCGAACACGATCGCCTCGCTCGCGAGCGCGCGGGCCGGGATCCGCGCGAGCTCCGTCGCGCCGGGGACCGGGCGCCCGTCCGGGTCGAGCGCGCCGGCCGCGTCCGGACCCGTGAGGACGACGATGTCCGGCTCCGCGGTGACCCGGCCGATCACGCCGACCGGCAGGTCCCACCGCTCGCACACGGCGCGGACCGCGTCCCACCGGCCAGGCTCCACGATCGCGACCATGCGCTCCTGGGACTCGCTGATCATCACCTCGAACGGCTCCATGCCGGGCTCACGACGCGGGATCGCGTCGAGGTCGACGAGCATCCCGGTACCGCCCCGGTCGGCCGTCTCGCTCGTGGCACACGTGATGCCAGCCGCTCCCAGGTCCTGGATCGCCACGACGAGGCCCTTCGCGATGAGCTCGAGCGTCGCCTCGATGAGCAGCTTCTCCGCGAACGGGTCGCCGACCTGGACGGACGGCCGCTTCGACGGGTCCTGGTCTCCGAACGTCGCGCTCGCGAGGACGGACGCCCCGCCGATCCCGTCGCGACCCGTCGCGCTGCCATAGAGGACCACGAGGTTGCCGGGCCCGTCCGCGGACGCCCGGGTGAGCATCCCCTCCTCGACCAGGCCGATGGCCATCACGTTCACGAGCGGGTTGCCCTGGTAGGAGGGGTCGAACACGAGCTCGCCGCCGACCGTCGGCACGCCGACGCAGTTCCCGTAGCCGCCGACGCCGCGCACGACGCCGTCGACGAGGTGTCGGGTCCGCGGGTCCGACGGATCGCCGAACCGGAGCGCGTCGAGCACGGCGATCGGACGCGCCCCCATCGCGAAGACGTCGCGCAGGATCCCGCCGACGCCGGTGGCGGCCCCCTGGTACGGCTCGACCGCGGATGGGTGGTTGTGGCTCTCGATCTTGAACGCGACCGCGAGGCCGTCCCCGATCGAGATCACGCCCGCCTGCTCGCCGATGCCCGCGACGACGTCCCTGCCCTTCGTCGGCAGGGTTCGCAGCAGCGGGCGCGAGCTCTTGTACGAGCAGTGCTCGCTCCACATCACGCTGAACATCGCGAGCTCGAGGGCATTCGGATCGCGCCCGAGCTTCTCGTGGATCGCCTCGAGCTCGATGTCCGAGAGACCCAGCGACCGGTGCAGCGGGACCTCGGCGACGGGAGGAGCCCCCGCCTCCGGCGGACCGGCGGCCTCGGTCGGCGCGGTCATCCCGCCACCCCGGCGAGCGCCCTGGTGCCGGTCACGGCGCCCGTCGTCGCGTACTCCTGCGCGCTGACGACCAGCGAGCGTATGATCCCGAGCCCGTCCGCCGACCCGATCAGGTCCTCGACCGCGGCCTCCGGATGCGGCATCAGGCCGGCGACGTTCCCGGCCGCGTTCGCGACGCCCGCGATCCCGCGCAGCGAGCCGTTGGGGTTGGCAGCGTCCTCGGGTGCGGCGACCCTGCCGTCAGCGGCCGCGTACCGCCACAGGACCTGGCCGTCCCGCTCGAGCGCGTCCAGCGTGGCGTCGTCGGCGAAGTAGCATCCCTCCCCGTGCGCGACCGGCATCCGGAGCGGTCGCTGCGTCCCGATCTCGCGCGTGAACGGCGAGTCGAGCCGCTCAGGGAGCAGGGCGATCTCGCGACACACGAAGCGCAGCCCCCGGTTCCGGAGCAGCGCGCCCGGCACGAGACCCGCCTCGGCGAGCACCTGGAACCCGTTGCAGATCCCGAGGACCGGTCCCCCGCGCGCCGCGAATTCGCCGACTGCCCGCATCACCGGGCTGAACTGCGCGATCACGCCGGCCCGCAGGTAGTCGCCGTACGCGAAGCCACCGGGGAGCAGCACGGCCGAGACGTCCGAGAGGTCGGTGTCCGCGTGCCACAGCATCACCGGCTCCGCGCCCGCCACCGTCAGCGCGTTCACGGCATCGATGTCGCGGTTCGAGCCGGGGAACAGGACGATGCCGACGCGAGGGGTCACCCGGCCGCTCCCGATGCGACCGCCGCCGCCGCGTCCAGCGTCTCGACCTCGTACTGCTCCATCAGCGGGTTCGACAGCAGCTCGCGCGCGAGGCGGTCCACGACGGCACGAGCGGCATCGGCGTCCGGCCCCGCGACGGCGAGCTCGACCCGGCGCCCGACGCGCACCTCGCTCACGCCCGAGATGCCGAGATGCGGGAGGCTTCGCTCGACGGCCTTGCCCTGGGGGTCGAGGATGCCGGGCTTGGGGGTGACGTTCACGGCGAAGCGGTAGGCGCGGGTCGGCTGGATCATCGCGCGATCACGTCCTCCTCAAGATAGCGGGCGAAGGTCGCCCCGGTGATCCGTTCGTAGGCCTCGATGTACCGCATCCGGGTGCCGTCCACGACCTCGGGGGGTAGTGCGGGACCGGGTTCGGTCTTCGTCCACGACTGCGTCTCGAGCCAGTCGCGGACGAACTGCTTGTCGTAGCTCGGCTGCGGGCCACCCGGAGCGTATGCGGCCCCGTCCCAGAAGCGCGACGAGTCCGGCGTCAGCACCTCGTCGACGAGGATGAGCTCGCCGCCCTCGAGCAGGCCCATCTCGAACTTCGTGTCGGCGAGGATGATCCCGGCGCCGGCGCACCGCTCGACCCCGGCCTGGTATAGGCGGAGTGCCGCATCCCGCGCCCGTGTCGCGATCGCGAGCGCGGCGTCGCGGCCGAGCCACTCGCTGCCGCGCGGCGG
>DATFQL010000306.1:0-12143 GCA_035264305.1 Candidatus Limnocylindrales bacterium
CCGATCCTCGGACCCGAGGGCAACCGCGAGTTCCTCGTCCACCTCAACGCGGGGGAGTCGGAGCCGGACATCGACACGCGCATCGGCGAGGCGGTCGACGCGGCCTGGGAGGTCCGTGCGTGACGGTCGCGCGGATCGGATTCGCGTACAACCCGACCAACGAGGACGCGCTCGAGCTCCGCGAGCGCGCGGCGGGGTGGTGCCGGATGCACGGCGTGGAGCAGTGGGCGGCACCCGCGGGCGACACCACCGAGCGGCTCGACGAGCTACGCCAGACCGATGTGCTCGTCGTGCTCGGCGGAGACGGCACCTTCCTGAGAGCCGCGCACTCGATCGCCGAGGTGGACGTGCCGATCGTCGGCATCAACCTCGGCAAGGTCGGGTTCCTCTCGATGGCGGAGGCGAACGAGCTCGAGTCCCTCCTCGAGAAGCTGAAGTCGGGCGCGTTCACGATCCGGGAGCGAATGGCGCTCACGGGGCAGATCCTCGAGGCGGGACGCACGCCCGACGGCTCGTTCACGGCGCTCAACGACATCGTCGTCGCCCGGGGCTCGCTCGCCCGTGTCGTGCGGCTCGACGTCTCGATCGACGAGTCGCACCTCGCGACGTTCGTCGCGGACGGCCTGGTCGTCGCGAGCCCGACCGGCTCGACGGGATACTCGTTCAGTGCCGGCGGCCCCATCCTCGAGCCGCACAGCCGGAACCTCGTCGTGACGCCGATCGCCGGCTACCTGTCGGCGATCCGGTCGATCGTCGTGTCGCCGCAGCAGGTCGTTCGGGCGCGCGTGACGGACGCGCACGAGGCGCTCGTCTCGATCGATGGGCGCGAGGACCGGCGGATCGCGGTGGGGGACGTCGTCGAGGTACGGGCGATGGAGCGACCGATGCGCTTCATCGAACCCGCGGGCGCACTGCCGTTCTGGGATCTGCTGCGGACGAAGGTGGAGCTGCTGCCCTCGTGATCGACGACGGCGTGCGGCCCGGCCGCCTGCTCGAGCTCGCGGTCACGGACCTCGCGCTCATCGACCGCCTGCGGCTCGAGCTCGCGCCGGGCCTCAACGTCCTCACCGGCGAGACCGGCGCCGGCAAGAGCCTGCTGATCGACGCCCTCGGCCTCGCGTTGGGCGCACGAGCGGATTCGACGCTCGTGAGGCACGGCGCCGACAGCGCGCGCGTCGAGGCGCTGTTCGACCGCATCCCCGAGCCGCTGATCGCGGTCCGCGAGGTCGGCGCGACGGGCCGATCCACGGCCCGTCTCGATGACGAGCCCGTGACCGCCGGCCGCCTCGGGCTCGTGACCGGGCCGCTCGTCGAGATCCACGGCCAGCACGACCAGCAGCGCCTCCTCGACGAGGACTGGCAGCGCGACCTGCTGGACGCGTTCGGCGGCCACGCCGATGCCCGCGCCGCGGTCGGTGGAGCCGTCGACCGATGGCGGGCGAACCGGACGGAGCTCGCCGCGCTCGCGATGGACCCGCGCGAGCTGCTCCGCCGCCAGGAGCTCCTCGAGCACGAGGCGGCCGAGATCGCCGCAGGTGGCCTGCGACGCGGTGAGGCGGCCGAGATCACCGCGCAGCTTGCTGCCGCCCAGCATGCCGAGACGATCGCGTCCGGGGCGGCCGACGTGCGCGACGTGCTGTTGGGCGAGGGGCGGGGCGCGCGGGAGCGAATCGCCTCCGCGGAGTCGGAGCTGCGGACGCTCGCCCGTCTCGACGGTCGCTGGGCGGCGCTCGCCGACCGCCTCGCCGGCCTGGAGGCCGAGGTCGAGGACGTCGCCGCTGAGGTGCGCGTGCTCGTGGACACGGTCGATCATGACCCCGCCAGCCTCCAGTCGCTCGAGGACCGGCTGGGCGAGATCCACCGGCTGCTGCGCCGGTACGGCGACGACGAGGCAACCGTGATCGAGCACGGCGAGCGGAGCTCGGCCGAGGCCGCGCGCCTGCGCGGGCTCGAGGACGAGCGCGCCCGTCGCGCGGACGAGGACGCGCGGCTGCTGCTCGGCGTTGCCGACGCAGCCGCGACCCTGTCGCTCCTGCGCGCCGGGACGGCTCGCGAGCTCGGCACGGCCGTGTCCGCCGTGCTCGCCGAGCTCGAGTTTCCCGCCGACGCGTTCGAGGTCGCGCTGGGCCGGCGTCCGGCGGCACGCGACGATGCGGCGGTCGAGGTCGACGGGGACGCCGTCGCCTTCGACGCGTCGGGCATCGACACCGTCGTGTTCCAGTTCCGCCCGAACCCGGGCGAGCCCGCCCGCCCGCTCGCCCGGATCGCGTCGGGCGGGGAGCTGTCGCGGATCGCCCTCGCGATCAAGCAGGTGCTCGCCGAGGTGGACGCCACCCCCACGCTCGTGTTCGACGAGATCGACACCGGGATCGGCGGGCGGAGCGCGGACCCCGTCGGACGGAGCCTGTGGACGCTCGCGCGCGACCACCAGGTGCTGTGCGTCACGCACCTGCCGCAGATCGCCGCGTACGCCGATGCCCACTACCGGATCGCGAAGCGCGAGCGTGACGGCCGTACCGTCACGGACGTCGTCCGGCTCGATCGCGACGAACGGGAGCGCGAGCTCGCCGAGATGATCGGCGGTGCCCAGGGCGGGGCGGCGTCGCTGCTCTCCGCCCGTGAGCTCCTGGATCGCGCCGAGGGGTGGCGCGGCGGCCGCCTGGCGGACGCGCTCGTCTGACGATGGCGACGCCGCCGCGGGACCTCGACGGGGCGATCGACGACTACCTCGGGTACCTGCGCGTCGAGCGCGGGCTCGCCGACGCGACGCTGACGGCGTACCGGGCGGACCTCACGGACTTTGCCATGAGCCGCGGGGCGGTGCGCGAGTGGGCCGACGGCCCGGAGGTCGCGCAGCGGTACCTCTCGGCCCGCGCCCGTCGCGGTCGTCCCGGTGACCCCGGCCTCGCGCCAACCAGCCTCCGACGCAGGACGGCCGCGATCCGTGGCTTTTACCGCTTCGCGTACGGCGACGGCCTGATCGCGACCGACGTCGCGGCGCACCTCGACCTGCCCCGCCAGCCCCGCCTGCTGCCCGAGACGCTGACCGTCGAGGAGACGGTGCGCCTGCTCGAGGCGGCCGGTGATGCGCCGCCCGATGGTCGCGAGCCGACCGATGCTGACGGGCTGCGCCTCCGCGACCGCTCGCTGCTCGAGCTGCTGTACGCGGCGGGCCTCCGCGTGTCGGAAGCCCTCCGCCTCGACCTCGACCACGTCTCGCCGGACAGCGGGTTCGTGCGGGTCATCGGCAAGGGGGACAAGGAGCGGGTCGTTCCGGTCGGCGAGGTCGCGCTCGAGTGGATCGGCCGGTATCTCGCGTGGCCGCGCGGCGCGTGGCTCGCGCGGGCGGGGGACGCGGACGGGGCGGGCAGCGCCGTGTTCGTCACGCAGCGGGGCAGCCGGATGGGCCGCCAGCAGGCGTGGCAGGTCGTCAAGGGTGCCGCCGAGGCGAGCGGCCTCGGTGACCGGGTCTCGCCGCACACGCTCCGCCACAGCTTCGCGACCCACCTGCTCGAGGGTGGCGCCGATCTGCGCGTGGTCCAGGAGCTCCTGGGACATGCGAGTATCTCCACGACGCAGCTGTACACGCACGTGACCGGGGAGCGGATCCGCGAGGTCTATGCGCGGGCCCATCCCCGCGCCTGAGGAGGACGAGGGGCATGGCCAACTACGCCGAATCCCTGCTGGCAGCGGGCGAGCGTGTGGTCCGCCGGGCCCACCAGCACTGGTTCGTCCTCGTCGCCAACACCCGCTACGCGCTGCTGGCACTGATCGCCGCGGTCGTGCTGTTCATCGCAGCCAACTGGTTCGGGATCCAGGGCGTCATGTGGCAGGCTCTCGGCATCGTCACGCTGGTGCTGTTCGTGTACGGGATCCTCGCGTTCCTGTGGGGCATCCTCCGCTACCGGAACGAGGAGTACCTGATCACGAACCGCCGGCTGATCCACGCCGAGGGGGTCGTGAACAAGAAGACGACGGACTCCTCGCTCGAGAAGATCAACGACGCGGTGCTGACGGAATCCATGGCCGGTCGGATCTTCGGGTTCGGCGATCTCGACGTCCTGACGGCGTCCGAGGAGGGGATCGAGCGGCTGCGCATGCTGCGCGACGCGAAGGACTTCAAGAAGGCGATGATCGAGGCCAAGCACGAGCTGGAGATCGAGGTCTCGCGCCCGACGATGCCGCCGCTCCGCTCGGAGCCGGTTGCCTCCCCGCCGATGGACTCCGCCCCGGTTGCGCCGGTGGTCGCGGCTGTTGCCCCGCCGCCCGCCGCGCCACCCGCCCCTGCCGCGGCTCTGTCGCCGGCGGCCGAAGCGCGGCCGGGTGACGACATCGGGGCGGCGCTCGCCCGGCTCGGGGACCTGCGCGATCGAGCCTTGATCACACCCGAGGAGTACGCGGCCAAGCGCCAGGAGCTGCTCGACCGGCTGTAGGCGCGCCGCGACGCGCACCGGGCGAGGCACGGCCACCGGTACGATAGGCCGACGCTCCCGACCCCCACCCGAGGTCCCCCTTGTTCTTTGACGACCCCGTGCTCGCGGTCGTGCTGGTCGCGATCTTCCTGCTCATCGCGTTCCCCATCCACGAGTTCGCGCACGCGTGGGCGGCGTACATGCAGGGCGACTCCACGGCCAAGCTGTTCGGGCGCCTGACGCTCAACCCGATCGTCCATTTCGACCCGATCGGCGGCACGCTGACGGCCGTGTCCCTGCTGTTCAGCCCGATCCTCATCGGCTGGGCCAAGCCGACGCCCGTGAACCCGTCGAACTTCCGGGACCGGCGCAACGGGGACGTGATCGTCGCGCTTGCGGGGCCGGCGTCGAATCTCGTGATGGCGACGCTCGGCGCGTTCGTGTTCCGCGCGATCGAGCTCGCCGGTCTGGTGCGCGAGCTGCCCCAGAACGTCGTCCTGGGCGTCTACTACTTCGTCGCGTTCAACGTGCTGCTCGCGATCTTCAACCTCATCCCGATCCCGCCCCTCGACGGCTCGTCCCTGCTGTTCCGGTTCCTGCCGCCGCAACAGGCGTGGCGGATCCGCCCGATCCTCAGCCAGTACGGGTTCCTCATCATCCTCGGTGTCTTCCTTCTCGGCGGCTCCTATATCTCGGGCGTCATCCTGAATGTCACGAACTTCCTGGTGGGCGTCTAAGGTCCGCCAGCTCGGCGCGCACCTCGTCGCTCGCGTGAGCGCCCGGGAGCGGAACGAGCTGGCTGCCTGGCTGCGGCCCGCGGAGCTGCAGCTGTTCGACGCCATGCACGTTGCGGACCGGCGGCACGGGCTGGACGTCGCGGCCGTCCTCCGCCGGGGCGGCGTGCGCGACCGGGACGTCCTGGCCGCCGCGGTGCTCCACGACTGTGCGAAGGGCGCCACCGGGCCGCTGCCGCGGGTGGCCTGGTCGCTCGGCGAGGCGTACGGGCCGTGGGTCTGGCAGCTCGCACGGCGAGTGCCGGGCTGGGACGCGACGCTGACGCGCCTCGAGACCCATGCGGAGACCTCGGCTGCGCTCGTGGAGCGGGCCGGGCTCCCGCCGTTCGCCGTGGACCTCGTGCGGTACCAGGCCGATCCGCGGGACGCCAGGTACGGCCGGGCGTTCCGCGCCGCGGACGAGGCGTGCTGATGGTGCTCCCGGGTCACGGGACGACGCCGCCGGCCGTCGAGTTCGGCGACGGGCGACGGCCCGAGGCTGCGACGCGAGTGACCCTGCCGGCGTTCGACGGCCCCCTCGCGCTCCTGCTCGCCCTCATCGAGGCGCGCCAGCTCGACGTGCTGACCGTGCCCCTCGGCAGCCTCGCCGGCGCCTACCTCGAGGCACTCGCGGCGCTCGAGGGCGACCGAATGGGCAACGTGTCCTCGTTCGTGGCGATCGCGAGCCAGCTGATCCTCATCAAGTCCAGGGCGCTCCTGCCACGACGGGCCCCCGAGTCCGCCGTGCCGCTGACGGACGAGGGGCCGGACCCCGAGGCGGAGCTCCGGGCGCGGCTGATCCTGTACCGGGCGTTCCGCGACGCCGGGACCCGCCTGCTCGAGGACGCGCAGGCCCGGGTCGGGCTGTTCCATCGCGAGGCGACCGCGGCCCGCACGGCCGGCATCGTCGGCGCTCGGCCACCCGTCGCGCAGCCGATGTCCACGCAGGTCCTGGTCGACGCGCTCGACGGGCTGGCTCGCGTGGCTCCGCCGCCGCCCCCACCCCCGGAGACCATGCGGCGGACGGTGCTGTTGACCGAACGGGCTCACGTCATCCGGCAGGCCCTGCGTGGCGCCGACGTCGTCGTGCTCCAGGACCTGCTTCGCGGAATCCGCGACCGGGTCGTCGTCGCCGTCACGTTTCTGGCGATGCTGGAGCTCATGAAGCGGCGCGAGATCGTCGTCGAGCAGGCCGAGCCGTGGGGGCCGATCATGGCCCGGCGCACGACCGCCGATGAGCGGGCCGCAGCCGGCGTGCCCGGCGCGATCGACGAGGAGGCCCCGCTGGACGAGTCGCTGGAGTCCTTCGCGTGACGACCGACGAGCAGCCGACGGCAGCGACGCCCGATGTCATTCCTGCGGACGATGCACCGCGTCCGAGCGATCCGGACGCTCCGGGTGGGCTGACCGAGGCCCAGCTGGAGGCGCTCCTGTTCGTCGCCGAGCGCCCGCTGAGCCGGCGGGAGATCGGGGTGCTCGCCGGGGTCGACCGGGCGACAGTCGACGCCCGTCTCGGGGACCTCGAGGTCGCCCTCGCCGGCCGCGGCATCCGGCTGCTTCTGTCGGGCGACCGGGTCGAGCTCGCGACGGCGCCGGAGGCCGGTGCCCTGATCGCGAGGTACGTCGGCGCGGACGCGATCCGCCTGTCGCCCGCGGCACTCGAGACGCTCGCCATCGTCGCGTATCGGCAGCCGGTCACGAAGGGCGCCATCGAACGGATCCGTGGCGTCGACTCGGACTACACCGTGCGCGCGCTCCTTCACCGCCGGCTCGTCGTCGAGCAGGGACGCTCGGAAGCGCCCGGCCGGCCGATCCTGTACGGCACCGGGTTCGAGTTCCTCGAGCGGTTCGGGCTGACCTCGCTCGACGAGCTGCCCCTCCTCGACCTCGACATCGCGGCGCGGCTCGTCGATGGCGATGGGGGGTCCACCGACGCCGACGCGCCGCCCAACGGGGATCCGGAGGCACCTGCGCCGCCGGCCGACGCCGGGGCCTGACGCACGTGCCGTCCGAGCGAATCTCGAAGGTCCTCGCGGCGGCCGGCGTCGCGTCGCGTCGGGGAGCGGACGAGCTCATCACCGCCGGCCGGGTCCTCGTCGACGGACGTCCGGCGCTGCTCGGCGAACGGGTGGACCCCGAGGAGCAGTCGGTCGAGGTCGACGGCGTGCGCGTGGCGGGTGCGGCGGGCCGGCCCGTCTACCTCGCCCTTCACAAGCCCGCGGGCGTGACGTCGACCGTTCGCGACCGGCACGCGGCGACGACCGTCATCGACCTCGTCCCGCCGGAGCTCGCTCGCGGCGCCCGGTTGTACCCGGTCGGGCGGCTGGACCAGGACTCCGAGGGTCTGATCCTGCTGACCAACGACGGCGATTGGGCGGAGCACGTGCTGCACCCCCGGTACGGGATGGAACGCGAGTACGCGGTCGGACTCGGACGGCAGCTCACGCGCGATCAGGCCGAGGCGCTCGAGGCCGGTGTCGAGCTCGCCGAGGGGATCGCGACGCTGTCCGGGCTCCGCGGCCAGACCCATGCCGAGGACCGGCGGCTCGACGGCCTGCTCGAGCCGCCCCCCGATCGGTCGCTCGTCTGGGTGCGATGCACGATCCACCAGGGCTGGAAGCGCCAGCTCCGCCGGATGTTCGCGGGCGTCGGCGCACCCGTGCGCCGGCTCGTGCGTGTCCGCATCGGCACGCTCCGACTCGACGAGCTCGGGACAGGCGATGTCCGTCCGTTGACGCGCGCAGAGGTCCGACGGCTGGTGCCACGACGCGCGGAGCGTTGACCGCCGGCACCTCGCCGACCGTTATCCTCCGCACATGGCCAGCCGCCCCGGACAGTCCACGCGACGGATCGTCGTCGCCCTCGATGGGCCTGCGTCGAGCGGCAAGAGCTCCGTCGGCGCCGCGGCGGCCGAGCAGCTGCAGCTGCGGTTCGTCGACACCGGCCTGTTCTATCGGGCGCTGACGGCGCTCGCGCTCCTCGAGGGGCTGGACCTCGACGATCCGACCGCGCTCGTGCCGCTGGTGGACCGCGTCTCGCTCGGTGAGGACGGGTCGGGGAGATTCACGCGGGTCCTGCTGGACGGGTCGGACGCCACGGAAGAGGCGCGCAGCCCGATGGTCGACCGGGCCGTCTCGATCGTCGCGCGCATCCCCGAGGTCCGGGCGGCGCTGCTGGAGCGCCAGCGCGAGCTCGCGGCCGACGGCGGGATCGTGCTTGCCGGCCGCGACATCGGGACCGTCGTGCTGCCCGACGCGGATCTCAAGGTGTTCCTCGATGCGTCCGTCGACGAACGCGCCCAGCGACGGATCGAGGAGCGCGGCCTGGACCCGGGCAGCCCCGAGGCCGAGGAGGTTCGCGAGCAGCTGCGGGCGCGCGACGCGATCGACACGAGCCGCGACGTGGCGCCGCTTCGCGCCGCAGACGATGCCGTCCATGTCCGAACCGACGGCAACGCGTTCGACGAGACGGTGGAGATCGTCGCCGCCGAGATCGCCGCGGTGATGATGACGCCACATCCACGCAGCCGGACGAGGTCTGCACCGCCCCCAGCCGTCGCGACGGCGACGATCGAACAGGCGCAGCCCGCCAGGCCGAAGCGGACCCGGGCGCCGAAGGCAGCGGTCGCCGGATCCGACAGCGGGGGAGCCCTCGCGATCGCGCCGGCGGCGGAGCTCGAGCAGTCCCCCGAAGACGAGCCGGCCGCCGAGCGCGAGGCGGCCTCCGAGCCCGACGCGACCCCCGACCAGGAGGCTCCCTCCGAACCCGAGCCGCGCCGTGTCCCCGCGGATGATGCCGCCGCTGAGGCACAGCTCGAACCGGCGGGACAACGCTCCGGATCGACGCGGCGATCGCAGAAGCGAACCAGGGCGACGTTGCGCCGCGCGTCGGAGACCGGTGTCGCGAACGAGGCCGTCGAGAAGGAGCGCATCCCGGAGCCGGAACTCGACACGGACTCGTCCGCGGGGCCGTCCTCGGCCGCGGGGCCGTCATCGGCCGCCACCCGGCGATCGACGAAACGAACGAGGGCGACGTTGCGGCGCGCGGTCGAGGCCGTCGCCCTCGCCGACGCGGGTGCGCTGTCCCCTGACGGGACCGACGCGGCCGCGATGGCGACGGGGATTCGTGCGTCCGACGAAACGCCGACCTCCGAGCCCGACGAAGCGCCGACGTCGAAGCCCGACGCCCCGTCCCCGCCTGAGGCTGAGCTGGGACCGTCGATCGTCACGACCCCGGTCGCTCAGCCCGCGTCCACCCCGACGCTGCGCGCGCAGAAGCGACCACGTGAAACGGCCCGACGGGCCGCGGCCCCCACCGTCGCCGCCGACGCCATCGCCGCCCCCGAAGCGGTCATGCCGCGGACGCGGCGCGACCCGATCCTCGAAGCGGCGATGAACCTCGACAACGACCAGTCGATGACCGTCCGGATGGTCGCGCTCGCCGCCCGGATCGGTGCTCGGCTGTTCGCCGACGTCGACGTCCAGGGGCTCGACCACATCCCGCGCCGCGGTCCGGTGATCCTCGCCGTCAACCACATCTCGAACGCCGACCCCGTCGTCGTCGGGGCATGGATCACCGATGCCCTCAAACGTCGTCGCATCCACTGGCTCGGCAAGCGGGAGCTGTTCTCGTGGCCCGTCCTCGGCTGGATCGCCGCGCGCGGCGGCGTCCATCCCGTCGATCGCGATTCCGCGGATGTCGACGCGTTCCGGCTGGCCACGAAGATCCTCGAGGCGGGGTACGTCCTGCTCGTCTTTCCCGAGGGGACGCGCAGCCCGACCGGCGAGCTCCAGGAGGCCAAGGACGGGGCCGCGCTGCTCGCGCTTCGGACGGGCGCGCAGGTCGTGCCGATCGGCGTCAGCAACACGGACGCCGTCTGGCGCAAGGGTCGCGCGCTGCCACTGCCGTTCCCGCGCCGCAGGGTGACGGTCCGGATCGGCACGCCGTTCCGCGTCCAGGACGCCATCCCCGCGGAGACCGGCCGGCGACAGGCCAAGTCGCTCGCGACGACCGAGATCATGGGCCGGATCGCCGCGCTCGTCGATCGCCGCCACCGTGGCGTCTACGCCGCTGCCATCCGCACGGACGTCGCGCCCGAACCTTGACCGAGACGCCGCACCCGAGGGCGGATTCGGCCCACGTGTGCGAACATCCGGAAGGTATGGGCACCGTGCAGGAAGTCAGAATCGCGAAGCGCACAGGCTTCTGCTATGGCGTCCGCGAGGCGATCGACAAGGCGAAGGAGTCGGCCGCGGCGGGCAACTTGACGCACACCCTGGGACAGGTCGTCCACAACGAGGGCGTCGTCCGGGAACTCACCCAGCTCGGGGTGCGCAGCGTCGAGAGCCTCGACGACGTCGACCACGGGGCCGCGGTCGTGATCCGCGCGCACGGGGTCAAGCCCGAGGTCATGCAGCGGGCGGAGGCGCGCGGCCTCGAGGTCATCGACGGCACGTGCACCTGGGTCATCCAGGAGCAGCGCCAGCTCCAGGAGCTCGTCGACGAGGGCTACACGATCGTGCTGCTCGGGACGCCCAAGCACCCCGAGGTGGTCGGGCTCCTCGGCTTCGCGCCCGATGCGATCGTCGTCGACGACGAGGCGGACTGGGACCGGATCCCGCGCCGCAAGCGGATGGCGCTCATCACGCAGTCGACACAGCCGCCGTGGAAGTTCGAGAAGCTCGCCGCGTTCATGGTCAATCGCGCCCACGAGCTCAAGATCCTCAACACCGTCTGCCCGGTGACCATCCGACGCCAGGAGGACACGCTCGAGACGGCCCAGGCGGTCGACCTCATGGTCGTCGTGGGCGGGCGGCACTCCGCGAACACCAAGGAGCTGACGCGCCTGTGCGAGATCGCCGGGACCAGGGCGATCCAGATCGAGAACGCGAAGGACCTGACCGATCCCGCGCCCTTCGACGCGGTGGTCGCCGTCGGCGTCACGGGCGGCACGTCAACCCCGATCGAGGACCTCCGCGACGTCGCCGAACGGATCTACCTCCTCGCCGGAACGCCCGCCGAGCAGGCGCGAGCGTCCGAGCTCGCCCGGCGTGCGCTTGATGCGGCCGCGACGCCGGCCGGCCGGACCACCTCGCTGCCAGAGCGCAAGGTCGCCGCGGGCGCGGCCTGACCGTGCCGTCGCGCTCGGCCGGACTGCCGGTCGTCGCCTTCGTGGGGCGACCGAACGTCGGCAAGTCCACGCTGTTCAACCGTGTCGTCGGAGACGCGCGCGCGGCGATCGTCGAGGACCGGGCACGCACGACGCGTGACAGGTTGTACGGCGACGCCGACTGGAACGGGCGGCGGTTTGTCGTCGTCGACACCGGCGGCCTGGAGATCGCGCCCGGCGATCCGATCGAGGAGCAGGTGCAGGTCCAGGCGCGGCTCGCCATCAACGAGGCCGACGTCATCGTCTTCCTCGTCGATGCCGCGACCGGTCCTACCCCCGCCGATCAGGACGCGGCCGAGCTCCTGCGACGGACGACCAAGCCCGTGCTCGTGGCCGCGAACAAGGCGGACAACGAGCAGCGCGAGCTGAGCGCGGCCGAGTTCTACGCCTTCGGCTGGGAGGACACGTTCGCGATCTCCGCCAGCCACGGGCGAGGCGTCGCCGACCTGCTCGACGCGATCGTCTGGGCGCTGCCGCCGGAGAGCGATGCCGAGCTCGCGCGCAAGGCACGCGAGAAGGAGGCGGACGCGTGGGCGGCGGACGTGGCCGCGGGACGCCTCGAGCCGTACGTGGTCGGCGAGGCTGAAGAGTCCGAGGCAGGCGGCGACGCGGACGATGACTCGGACGGTGACTCGGAGGACGAAGCGGACGCCGTCGATGCGGCGCGCAGCGAGGCGCAGGAGATCGCGTCACGCTGGGACGCCCAGATGGCCGCGGATGACGACGAGCCTCCGGCCATCGCCTTCGTCGGCCGCCCGAACGTCGGCAAGTCGAGTCTCCTCAACGCGC
>DATFQL010000307.1:0-39476 GCA_035264305.1 Candidatus Limnocylindrales bacterium
GGTATCGCTGGCGCATGGTCGCGTCCGTACACTCCAGCGGATGGACGACGTC
Source organism: Candidatus Limnocylindrales bacterium (assembly GCA_035264305.1). GTDB lineage: Bacteria > Chloroflexota > Limnocylindria > Limnocylindrales > CSP1-4 > CAIXZV01. Next base: position 53 of record DATFQL010000307.1, read on the forward strand.
ACGCTACGCGATGTCACGCCCGACAATCTGTCAGCGGTCCTCGGGCTCGAGGTGTCCCCGGCGCAGGCGGGATTCGTGGCGAGCAACGCGAAGTCCATCGCCGAGGCGCATTTCGAGCCGAAGGCGTGGTTCCGCGCGATCTATGCAGGGGATCAACCGGTCGGCTTCGTGATGCTCTACGACGACCCCGATGGGCCGCAATACTTCCTTTGGCGGCTCATGATCGCTCACGAGCATCAAGGCAAAGGGTACGGCCGACGCGCACTGGAATTGCTCGTCGAGTACGTGCGCACCCGGCCCCACGCCGCGGAGCTGCTCGTCAGCTACCACGAAGGCGATGGCGAGCCATCCGGCTTCTATCGAACGTTCGGCTTCCAGGACACCGGGCAACGGCTCGAGGGCGAGGTTGTCCTTCGCCTCCCGTTGCCCGATGTATCAGCGCTCGCCGATGGCTCGGGTGCATTGCCGACCGCTGACTGACAAGGACGCTCTGGGCCGGTGACAAACCGCGCTCCGGCCCGGTCCCGCCGAGCCCCGCCGGGTCGCCCGGCGACTGCGCGCCCTGACCTCGGGCGAATTCGTCGGATGACCCGGGGGGAACGGATGGACGAGGGGCTGATGGAATTGACAGCGGAACGATTCATCGAGGATCTGGAGCGCCTCGGGGCGAGCCCTCGGATGGGGGACATCTTCGCGCTCGCCCGGGAATACCGGGTGATGGAACCGGCCGAGATCGCGAGGTTGATCCGTCATCCGGCTCATGACGTCCGCGTGGGCGCGGTCAGCGTCATGGACTTCCAGGCCCGGAAGACGAAGACCTCGCCGGACCGACGCCGCGAGCTGTACGAGCTCTATCTCGACAATCACGAGCACATCGACAGCTGGGGCCTCGTCGACCGCGCGGCGCCGTACGTCGTCGGTGGATACCTGTGGGACAAGCCGCGAGACCCGCTGTACGAGCTCGCCCGGTCGCCACACCCGATGGAACGGCGGACAGCCATCGTTGCGACGTACTACTTCATCCGGCAGCACGACCTCGACGACACGTTCCGGATCGGTGGGATCCTCGCCCACGACCCGGATGAGCTGGTGCAGAAGGCCGTCGGGGGCTGGGTCCGGGAAGCCGGCAAGCAGGATCTCGACATGCTCCGCCGGTACCTGGACGCGTACGCCCCCACCATGCCCCGCGTTGCGCTGCGCTACGCGGTCGAACACCTCGATCCCGCGGAGCGGAGCCGGTACCTGGGACTGCGCGCCGCGACGACGTAGCCTCTGTGCATGGGAGCTGGGATGGCGCACAATCCGGTCTCGGGGGTCTCAACGCCGGAGGACGGATGACCGATCTGGGCTCATCGCACGAAGGGACGACAGCGGAAGCGCTGAACGAGTGGCGCGAGGCGGAGCGGACGGTTGCCGTGGCCAGGCGAGGACGACTCGCGGCCCAGACAGCGGCCGAGGCCGCGGAGGCAGCCTCCGAGGCCGCTGCGGCGACCGCGATCGCCGCCAAGCAGGCGCTCGTCGCCGCGCAGAACGCGGAAGCGTCCGCGGCAAAGACGGCGTCCGCCGCCCGGCTGGTCATCGAGTCGACGCGCGTCGACCTCGCGGAGGCCGATACCGATCTCGCCTTCGCCGAGGTGGGCGAAGCGGGCGCGCACACGTCGTACCGGAACGCGGCTGACCGCGCTGGCGGGCGCCAGGCACCGCCCGACTGAACGGGGCCTTCCGGACGCGGTTCTCCTCCAGATCCGGCCGAGCAACGCCGGTCCCGCGGACCTCACGGGCGCGAGGCGTGGGCGACGCGGCATATCCTCTGGTGCAGGCCACACCCCGGCCTGCATGACTCGACGACCCGACCCCGACGAGGAGGCGCGCGCCCAATGCTCACGGCGACCAAGGACCTCATGCTCCCGGCGACCGTCACCGGCTCATGGCCGCGGCCGCGCTGGTACGACCAGGGTCTGTGGGGCCGGCCGCTGGACAGCGCGCTTCTCGACGTCCGGTTCCGCGAGCAGTTCCTCGACGCGCACGCGACCGTCCTCGCAGACCAGACGCGGGCCGGCCTCGACATCCTGACGAACGGTGACTACCACCTCGACGAGGACTTCGCCGGCAGGTCCTGGCACCACTACCCGCTCCAGCGGTGGAAAGGCCTCGAGCACGAGGAGCTCCAGTACGAGCGGTCGCGTGACTCGCTGCTCGCATTCGCGCCCGGCACGCTGATGAACGAGATCGAGACGACGTGGCGCTGGCCCCGCGTCGTCGGCAAGGTCGAGCACGACCCGAGGAACCCGCTCGAGTACGCGAAGCTCTGGCGCATCGCGCAGGCGAGGGCCGGGAAGCCGGTGAAGTTCGGCACCTGTTCGTCACAGGTGCTCGCGATCTTCCTCGACAGCCACACCTCCGAGTACGAGCTCGACGACAAGAAGCAGCTCATCTGGGACATGGCGACCGCGATGAACCTCGAGCTCCGCCAGCTCGCCGCCGCCGGCGCGAAGGTGATCCAGGTCGAAGAGCCGACGATCCACTTCACGGCCGCCTTCCACCCGGAGCAGACCGAGCTCCTCGACTTCATGGTCGACGCGTTCAACCACGAGGTCGATGGCCTCGACGACGTCGAGCTGTGGATCCACACCTGCTGGGGCAACCCCAACATGCAGAAGGTCTACAGCGGCGAGTCCTACGCGAACTCGATCGACACCTACCTCAACCGCCTGAAGGGTGATGTCTGGACGATCGAGGCGACGGAGAACGACCTCGCCGAGATCGACCTGTTCAAGCCGTACGCGAACAACCTCGCCAAGAAGGTCGCGGTCGGCATGGTCAGCCATCGCACGCTGCAGGCCGACATGGCGCCGGTGATCGCGGGACGGATCCGCCGTGCCCTCGAGGTGATCCCCGCCGACAAGCTCGTCCTGTCCAGCGACTGCGGGTTCGGCCGGCAGGGCTTCAACCGCACCGTGGCGTTCTACAAGGCGACCGGGATCGCGCAGGGCCGGAACCTCGTGCTCAAGGAGCTGGGCCTCGAGGAGCGGTACGTGCCGGCCGCGGACGGCGCGCTCCAGACCGACGTCCTGCCCGACCGCGAGCCGCTGACGCACCTGCCGTCACCCTGGGCGTAGCGACGGTCCGGACTACGACGAGAGGTCGCGGTCCTCCATCTCCCACGCATGATCGAGCATGTGCCACGCGCAGCGGCGGACGAGGAACTGGACCGTCCACGTCCGCGCCATCACGCCGCGGGTGTTGTAGTCGCGGATCGCCTCGACGAACGCGTCCCGATACCCGCGCAGGGCCGCCGCGTCCTCGCGGGTCTCGAGCGGGAACTCGACGCCGACCTTGCGCGCGAGATCGTAGATCTCCCAGCCGACGACGTGGCGGACGATCTCGTCGCGCTCGCGGCCGCCACCCCGGGGACCCTTGCGCAGCTCGGGGGTTACGCGCGCGGCCACGTCGTCCAGGTACGACCAGGACGCCTGCAGAAGCGCGATCTTCCGCTCGCACATGGACTCGGACATCTGGTCATGCTCGGGGCCAGCCGGCACGCCCGAGAGGCCGTAGAAATCGGTCATGCCGATGCCCGGGAGGCGCTCCACGACCTCCAGATCACCCGCTGCCGCGAACGCGTCCGTGAGCCCGGCGATGGCGGCGACCGATGCGTATCGGGGGCGATAGGACTGGAGCACGTCGAGCGCGGCTTCTTCGGTCTTGCCGCTCCGATCCCAGCCCGGCCAGTCGAACGCGCACGCCACGGAGCGCTTCTTCTTGCCGCGCTCGACCATCACGCGAACGGCGTTGGGCATGGCCTCACCCTAAGGTCCCGCGAGCGGGCTGACAACGCAGTGATCCTTGACGACGTCATCGCGTCCCGTCACGGTCCGAGGGGCCAGACGCAGCGGAGGATGAACGAGTGGCCGAGACATCCAACGAGCAGGTCGTCCATCGATATCTTGCCGCGCACAAGGCGCACGACTACGACGCGGTCGAGACGATGCGGCATCGCGACTGGGCTGTGGACTGGCCGCAGTCCGGCGAGCGGGTGCGTGGCGTCGCGAACGACCGCGCGATCATGGACAACTGGCCGGGCGGCCTGCCGGAGGCGCTCGAGATACGCGTCGTCGGGGCCGAGGACCACTGGGTGGTGACGCCGTCGTTCACGATGGTGCGGATCGTCGGGAGCGGCGATTCCTGGTGGGGCGATGGCACCGCGTCGTATCCCGACGGATCGACGTGGCACGCGGCGATGCTCCTGGAGCTGCGCGGCGGCTTGGTCTACCACGAGACGTGGTACTTCGCGCCGCCGCTCGAGGCGCCCGCCTGGCGCGCCCAGTGGGTGGAGCGCATCGATGGTTCATGACCGATTCGGCGGGCCGTTGCGGTAGGGTTCCGGCCATGACGAACCCCATCCTTGCCGATGCGTTCGGCCATCACACGTGGGCGACCGTCGTCCTGCTCGATGCCTGCGCGAGCCTCAGCGACGAGCAGCTCGCAACGACCGTCCCGGGCACGTTCGGCTCGCTGATCGGGACGCTCCGTCACACCGTTGCCGCGGACGTGGGGTATCTCGAGCTCTTCGCGCCCGGCGACGTCCCGTCGATCGACGAGGAGGACGCCCTCACCGTTGCCGAGCTGCGGTCGACGATGGCGGCCTGCGGCGAGGCCTGGGAGCGGGTCGTCGCTCGCGACCTCGATGGCGCCGAGCTGATCACGCGTCATCGGGCGGACGGAAGCACGAGCACGGCACCGCTGTCCATCCGCATCGTCCAGGCGATCCATCACGGCACCGACCACCGCTCGCAGGTGTGCACCGCCCTGACGGCGCTCGGGATCGAACCGCCCGAGATCGATGTCTGGGCGTATGCCTGGAAGGACGATCGGCTGAGCGAGACCGAACCCACCACTCCGGTCGCCTGATGTCCGCTCCGAACCCGGATGTCGACGCCTACATCGCGGCCCTCGCCGAGGACCGTCGCGGTCCGATGACCGAGCTCCGTGAGACGGTCCGGGCCGCCGCGCCTGACGCGGAAGAGGTCATCACGTACAAGATGCCGGGGTTCAAGGCGCGCGGATCGTTCCTCGTGTCGTACGACGCCTTCAAGCAGCACTACAGCCTGTTTCCGTGGAACGAGGAGATGGTCGCGGAGCTGGGGGACCAGATCGCGCCGTACGTCAAGGGACGCGGCACGCTCCAGTTCCCTGCCTCGCAGCCCCTGCCGCTCGATCTGATCCGGCGGATCGTCGAGATCCGCGTCCGGCAGTCGGCGGCCGAGACCGGGGCCTGACGACCGCCGAGCCGCAGCTTCGGGAGGCTCTGACGCCCGAGCTGTCCGCGGAAGACATCGCCCGCGTCGCGACGCTCATGCACGCCGCGTTCGACGACTTCACCGACGACGACCTGGAGCACGGGCTGGGCGGCACGCACTGGCTGTTCGAGCTCGAAGGCCGCGTCGTGGCGCACGCGAGCGTCGTCGAACGCCGCCTCGAGATCGACCGCCGTTCGTATCGCGCGGGGTACGTGGAGGCGGTCGCAGTCGAGCCCGGGCGGCAGGGCCACGGCCTCGGGTCGAGGTTGATGGCCGCGGCCACGGCGCATATCCGTGCCGCGTATGAGCTCGGCGCTCTCGGGACGGGGGAGCAGCCGTTCTACGAGCGGCTCGGATGGGAGCGGTGGGCCGGGCGGAGCGAGGTGATCGAGCCCGACGGGACGCGTAGCCCGACGCCCGACGAGGATCCGTGGCTCATGGTGTTGCGGACCGGGCGCTCGGTCGGCGTGCCCCTCACCGGCATGCTCTCGTGCGAGTGGCGTGCGGGCGACGTCTGGTAGGTCCGACAGGACGCGGATCAGACCCTCGAGATCGCATCCCCGACGCGGATGCCCCCGCCGCGGACGACGCGGGCATTGACCCCGCGGAACCGGAGCTCCCGACCCAGCGGCGAGTTGATCCAGCGCAGCGCATCGCTGCCGAAGCGGCCGCTGAACTTCGCACATCCGGTGTGCGGCTTCTGGCTGATGACGAGCTCGGCGTCCCCGAGGGACAGGTGCGCGCCGGCCGGCAGGTGCTCGACCGAGAGGTCGAGGTCGACGAGGAGCTGATCGCCGGCGAGCGACCAGCGAGACTCGTCGGGCTCGATCGCGGCGAGGACGCGGACGGACATCATCGTCAGCTGCGACTCGGGGTTCGCGCGCCCGTCGGGTGAGGAGGAGCTGCCCCGCGCGAGCCAGTTGTCGCCGACGAGCCCCTCGGCGACATCGAGCGTCGCTCGGTCCACCAGCTCGCGCCGGTCGCGCGCCGGCCGCCGGACGATCCCGCGCAGCGTGCCGAGGCCGCGGGGCGATGCCGCGACGTCGGTGACGAACCGAGCGAAGTCCCGTTCCCGGTCGTGCACGCGGTCGACCACCGTCGCGTCGATGAGGACGGGTTCGGGGCGGTCGACTGACATCGCAGGAGTGTGCCGCATCCGGGACGCTTGAGCTGGTCAGGCGCCGCGCGTGTCGCGTGCCCGTTCGCGCTCGAGGACGAAGTCGAGGAAGTCGAGCTCGCCGGGCGACCGCCCGGCCAGCGTCAGCGCGACCGCGCAGTCGCTGAACTGCTGGATCGAGTGGGTGTACAGGTGCTGGAGGTGGACCCAGAAGGGGTGGGAGCCGCCGTGCTCCGCCGGACACGCACCCTCCAGCGCCGCCTCGTCGAGCGTGGCGAGCCAGCCGCGCATCTCGCGCTCGTCCTCGACCCAGCGATCGCGAAGCTCGGCCACCGTGCGGAAGTCGCTCGGATCGAGCTCCTCGTCGTCGGGCGAGAACTCGGTCGGGTCGGGGCCTCGCAGCCGCTCGCGCCAGCTCCACTCGACGTCGAGCTCGTGGACCAGCGTTGCGCGCAGGTCCCGGATCGTGGCGTGGGCGTCGGTCGTGAGCGGGACGCCGGGCGCGTCCGCCGCCCGCAGGATCCGGTCGCGCATCCAGTACAGGTGGTCGAACAGCTCGGCGATGTCGGAGGGACGCATTCCCGCATCGTCGCATGGCCCTGCGATCCGCAGCATCCTTGGGGCATGCCTGTCCGGTTCCCCTTGAACAACACCGTCTACCCGCACGCCGAGGAGATGGCCGGCGACGGGGAGCGGCTGGGGCTGCTCGCGTGACGGCGGGTGAACCTCTCGACGGCGGGCCGGGTACCCCCGGCGTGAGACCGTTCCGCTTCCTCGCCGACCCCGGCGACATCACCGACGGTCCGTCGCTTCGCGAGAGCGCCCGGCGTGCCGAGTCGATCGGATATCACGTCCTCGTCTATCCGGACCACGTCGTGGTCCCGTTCGGGTTCGTCCCGCTGCTCTCGACGGTCGCTGCCGCCACGGATCGGCTGCGCGTCGCGCCGTTCGTCGCGAACAACGACCTGCGCCATCCCGCGCTGCTCGCCCAGGACCTCGCGACGCTCGACGTCCTGTCGGGTGGACGGGTCGAGGTGGCGATCGGCGCCGGGTGGAACGAGCCCGAGTACTCGGCGCTGGGCATCCGGTTCGAGCCCGTCGGCGTCCGCGTCTCGCGGCTCGCGGAGGCGGTGGCGGTGCTCAAGGGCTGCTTCGCCGACGGGCCGTTCTCGTTCGCGGGGGAGCACTACGTGATCACCGGGCACGACGGCCAGCCGGCGCCGGTCCAGAAGCCGCACCCGCCGTTGTTCATCGGCGGCGGCGGGAAGCGGATCCTGACGCTGGCGGCACGCGAAGCGGACATCGTCGGCCTCGCGCCACGCACCCTGCCGACGACCGACGGCGGCGACATCGTCCGGTCGGACCCGCGGTCGATCACGATCGCCGCGACCGAGGAGAAGCTCGGCTGGATCCGCGAGGCCGCCGGCGCCCGAGCGGGGTCGGTCGAGATCAACGTCTACCCGACCGGCGGCCCGCCGCTGCTGACCGACCACGCGCGGAAGGCGGCAGCCGACGTGCTCGACGGGATCCGCGCGCGAACGGGCGTCGAGGTCGATGTCGACGACTATCTCGCCTCGCCGCACGTGTTCATCGGCTCGGTCGACGGGCTCGTCGCGAAGTTCGCCGAGCTCCGCGAGCGCCTGGGCATCTCGTCGTTCATGGTGGGGGACGTCGACACCCTGGCACCCGTGGTGGAGCGACTCTCCGGGTTCTGAGCCGCGACATTTGTCGGAGCCCCGCGTCGAGGGCCTCCGGCATCATGACCCGGTGACCTCCGCGACGGCCGTGCCCACGGCGAACCCCGCGCGCACGGCCGACCTGTTCACGCCCCAGCTGCGCGGCCTGACGGTCGGCCTGATCTCGACGATCACGCTCGTCGCGCTCGAGTCGCTGGCCATCGGCACGGTCATGCCGATCGTCGCGGACGAGCTCGGCAATCGCGAGCTGTACGGGTGGGTCTACACGGCGTTCTTCCTCGGCAACCTGCTCGGCGTCGTTCTCGCCGGCGGCGCACTCGACCGGATGCCGCTCCACCGGCCGTTCACGATCGGCCTGCTGCTGTTCGCGGCCGGGCTGCTCATCGGCGGCCTCGCGCCGTCGATGCCGATCCTGATCCTCGGGCGGTTCGTCCAGGGCCTCGGCGGTGGCGCGGTCGGACCGACGGCGTACGTCGCGATCGGGCGGGTGCTGCCGCAGAACCTCCAGCCGCGGATGTTCGCGATGCTCAGCACCGCCTGGGTCGTCCCGGGGATCATCGGGCCGTCGATCGCCGCGGTGATCGGCGAGGTCGCGAGCTGGCGGTGGGTCTTCCTCGGGCTCATCCCGTTTCTCGTCGTCGCCGGCGCGCTCGCGGTCACGGCGCTCCGCCGCGTCGATGCCCCGATCCCGGAGGCCGAGCACGAGGCGGCGCACGCGTCCATCCGCCGCCTCCCGAACGCGCTCCTCGCGGCGGGTGGTGCCGGCCTCCTCGTCGGCGGGCTCACCGCAGAGGCGCTGCCGCTCCTCATCGGCGGAGTGCTGCTCGGCGGGGCGCTCCTCCTGCCGGCGTACCGCCGCCTCACGCCCCCGGGCACGCTCGCGCTGGCGTTCGGGGTCCCGGCCGCGATCCTCCTGCGCGGCGTGATGACGTTCGCGTTCTTCTCGGGCGATGCGTTCCTGCCGCTCCTCCTCCAGACGTGGCGCGGGACGCCGGCGTGGCTCACGGGCATCGTGTTCACCGTGACCACCGTCGCGTGGACGGGCGGCACGTGGTTCCAGGCCCGGCGCATCGACCGCGTCGGTGCCCGCCGGTTCACGGCGCTGGGATTCGCCCTGATCGCGACCGGTGCCTTCCTGACCATCCCGGTCGTCCTGCCGACGGTCCCGCCGGAGCTGGCCGTGCTCACCTGGCTCGGGCCGGGTGTCGGCATGGGCTTCATGTACTCGGCGGTCACGCTCGTCGTCCTCCGCGGCTCGCCGGCCGCCGAACAGGGCGCCGCCAGCTCCGCGCTCCAGCTGTCGGACATCCTCGGGACGGCCCTCGGGACGGGGGTCGCCGGCGCCATCGCCGCCGCCGGGGAGCGCGCCGGTGGCAACGGGCTCGGCATCGCCCTCGCCGCGGTGTTCGCCGTGTCGCTCGTCAGCGCGCTCCTCGGGCTGCTCGGGACCCGGCGGATCGGCACGGTTTCGAGCCCCGAGAACGCGGTGACGGCTGGGGTAGACTAGCGGCCCGGCGCCTCCCGCCCGGTCTTCGGCGCTGCCCACCACGAGCGCCACCACCCGGAGGTTCTCGAACCCCATGTCCGCCGAGACGCTTCGCGCGAAGATCCGCGAGATCCCGGACTTCCCGAAGCCGGGCATCCTGTTCTACGACATCACGACGCTCCTCAAGGACCCGGCGTCCTACAAGGAGGCGATCGACCTGATGCTCGAGCCGTACCGCGGCGAGCAGATCGACATCGTCGTGGGGATGGAATCACGCGGGTTCATCTTCTCGGCGCCGATGGCGTACCAGCTGGACACGGGGCTCGTCCCCGTCCGCAAGCTGGGCAAGCTCCCGGCCGAGACGCTCACCGTCGAGTACGCGCTCGAGTACGGGTCGAACACGCTCGAGGTCCACCGTGACGCCGTCGCGCCGGGCCAGAAGGTCCTCATCGTCGACGACCTGCTCGCGACGGGGGGCACCGTGCGCGGGACGATCGAGCTCGTGGAGCGCCTGAAGGGCGAGGTCGTCGGCCTCGCCTTCCTCGTCGAGCTCGACTTCCTTCGCGGCCGCGACCGCCTCGAGGGTCGCCGCGTCACGAGCGTCATCCAGTACTGACCGCCGCGCCGCGACGGCGCTCCCGGTCGGACCATCGGTCATGAGCGATTCCGTCCAGCCGCCCGATCCGGGCCGCCGCCGCTTCTTCCGCCAGTTCGCGGGCGAGGTCGCGACGTCGGTCGGCTCGGTCATCGGGGCGGCGCAGGTTCTCCAGCAGCAGTCCGCGGACGCGGCCCGCGAGCTCCTCGGCGGCGAGGAGGCGACGGGTGCCGCCGATGCGGAGGCCTCCGCCAGGCCCGCCGGCTCCGGCGCCCGTCGCGAGGTCGACGCGACGACGGCCGGGTACCGCGCCCCGTTCCGCTGGGACGGGGACGTGTGCTGGGTCGTCGACCAGCGGCGGCTGCCGGACCGGCTCGCCGACATCGAGGTCCGCGGCGCCGCGGATGCCGTGACCGCGATCAACGACGGCGCCATCACCGGCGGCGCGGTCCACGCGCAGCTCGCGGCCGTCACGCTCGCGCTCGTCGCCGCGCGATCGATCAGCTCCCGGGCGTTCGCCCGCCGCGCGACGCTCCGCGGCGCCGCAAACGCCCTTCGCCAGACGCGTCCCGGCTCCGCGGCGGTCGCACTCGCCCTCGACCGGATGCTCGCGCTGCTCGAGTCGTACGACAACGACGTGCCGGGCGAGGCGGTCGAGGCGGCGCTCCGTGGCGAGGCAGAGGCGATCATCGCCGAGGCGTCCGCCGACCATGGCGCGCTCGTGGGGCACGCGCTGTCGGCGCTGGCGTCGCTCGATGGCACGGAGCTGCGCGTGCTCACGCTCGGCAGCACCGGCGCGATGGGGAGCGGCCAGTTCGGCACGGCCCTGTCGGCGATCATCACCGCGCATCACGGCGACCGGCCGATCCATGCGCTCGTCGCCGAGACCCGGCCCACGCTCGAGGGGGCCCGGGTGGCCACGTGGGAGCTGGCGCAGGCGGGGGTTCCGCACGCGCTCGTGACGGACGCCGGCGCTGCCGCGGCGATCGAGGCGGGCGAGGTGGACGCGGTGCTCGTCACGGCCGAACGGATCTGCGCGAACGGCGATGTCCTCGGGCTCACGGGCACGTACCCGCTGGCACTGGCGGCCGCCGCGGCCGGCGTCCCGTTCGTCGTGCTCGTCGCGACCACCGGCATCGACCTCGGCACCCCGGACGCCTCCACCGCTCCGCTCGAGGACGGCCGCCCGGGTCCCGTGCTCACGGCCGGCGGCACGAGGATCGCGCCCGAGGGTACGTCGGTCCGCAACCCGCGCCTCGACCGGACGCCGGCCTCGCTGCTGTCGGCGATCGTCACGGAGGAGGGCGTGATCCAGGCGCCGCTCGACGAGGCGCTCGCGACGCACGTCAGGCTGGCGGTCGAGCGCCGCATCGTCGCGCCCGGGTTCGCCGCGATGGTCGCCCGGCGCCTCGAGACGACGGCCTGATGGCGACGGTCGCGGCGGGCGTCCGGCCCGGCCTCGCCGCCCGCTCGACCACCGATCGCGCGCTCCTTCGCCAGTTCCTGGAGCGAGACCGGCGGCTTGCCGCGTACGCGATCTGCGACCTCGAGGACCGCGAGTTCGCCCGGACACGGTGGGGGATCGCGACCCAGGGAGCCGAGCTGATCGCGGTGGGGATGGAGTACGGCGGCCTGACGCCGCAGCCGATGTTCCTCATGGGCGACAACGACGGGATCGGTGCCATCCTGCGTGACGTGGTGCGCCCGCGGGCCGCGTACGTCGCAGCCCGGATCGAGGCGATGCCGGCCGTCGCGGAGCACTACCGCATCGAGGCCGGCCCGCCGATGATCCGGATGTGGGTTGACCGGTCGGCTTTCCAGCCCGCCCCCGCGCGCGTCGAGCGGCTGCTGCCCGTCGAGGTGGGCGAGCTCAACCGGCTGTACCAGCTGGGCTTCGCCGCGTGGCTGCCGGCCAACGCCATCGCCGAGGGCGTGTACTACGGGATCCGGGTCAACGGCCGCCTCGTCGCCGCTGCGGGGACCCACGTGATCTCGCGCAGCGCACGACTCGCGGTCGTGGGCAACGTGCTCACCCACACCGACCATCGCGGCCGCGGGTATGCGAAGACGGTGACGTCGGCGGTCACGGCCGAGCTCCTCCGGTACTGTGACGAGGTCGTGCTCAACGTCCGCTCCGACAACCCACCCGCCATCCAGGCGTACCTGCGCCTCGGCTATGCCGAGCACGCCCGATTCGAGGAGCGGCTCGTCCGCCGTCTCGCCTCACCATGGGCCGACCTGACCGCGCCGTTCCGCCGCCTGTTCACACGGGGCAGCGTCAGGACCGCGGCCGCACGCACGACCCCGGCCGGGACGTCCGTCACGGGCGATGGGCCCGAGCGCTTCGAACAGGCGCATCCGATCGATCCTTCGCCCACCACGCCGTCTCCCGTCGACGGCACCACCGAGGACCGCCCATGAGCACCGCCGCCGCCATTCCCCATGACGTCACCGACCTCGGCCTTGCCGCCGACGGCGTCCGCCGCATCGAGTGGGCGGAGCGGGAGATGCCGGTCCTGCGCCTGATCCGGGAGCGGTTCGAGCGCGAGCGACCCCTGGAGGGCCTGCGGATCGGTGCCTGCCTGCACGTCACGACCGAGACGGCGAACCTGATGCGCACGCTCAAGGCGGGGGGCGCCGACGTCCACCTGGCGGCGTCGAACCCCCTCTCGACGCAGGACGTGACGGCCGCAGCGCTCGTGGCGGAGTACGGGATTGCGACGTACGCGCGCCGTGGCGAGGACAACGACACGTACTACGCGCACCTCCGGACGGTCGCCGACACGCATCCCCAGATCACGATGGACGACGGCTGCGACCTCGTCTCGCTGCTCCACACCGAGCGCCGCGACCAGCTGCCCGAGATCCTCGCCGGGACCGAGGAGACCACGACCGGCGTCATCCGCCTCCGCGCGATGGCCGCCGACGGCGCCCTCACGTTCCCGGTCGTGGCGGTCAACGAGGCAGAGACCAAGCACCTGTTCGACAACCGCTACGGGACGGGCCAGTCGACGATCGACGGGCTCCTGCGCGCGACGAACGTGCTCATCGCCGGCAAGAACGTCGTGATCGCGGGATACGGCTGGGTCGGCAAGGGCATCTCGTCGCGCATGGCCGGGCACGGCGCCCACGTCGCGGTCATCGAGGTCAACCCCGTGCGCGCGATCGAGGCGCTGATGGACGGGTACCAGGTGATGACCGCGGGGGAGGCGGCGGGCTGGGGCGACCTGTTCGTCACGGCGACCGGGAACGTCAACGTGTTCCGGCGCGAGCACTTCGCCTCGATGAAGGACGGCGCGATCATGGCCAACTCGGGCCACTTCGACGCGGAGCTCGACCTCAAGGCGCTGCGCGAGATGGCCGAGGGTCACGTCCGCGACGTGCGCCCCAACGTCCAGGAGTTCGACCTCGGCGGGAAGCGGGTCAACCTCGTCGCCGAGGGCCGCCTCGTCAACCTCGGCGCCGCCGAGGGCCACCCGGCAGCGGTCATGGACATGAGCTTCGCGAACCAGGCCCTCGCGGCCGAGTACGTTGCCAGGCATCACGAGGAGCTCGAGGCGCGGGTGTACGGCGTCCCCGAGGCGATCGACGCCGAGGTGGCGCGGCTCAAGCTCGCCGCGATGGGGATCACGCTCGACCCGATGACGCCCGAGCAGCTCGAGTACGTCTCGAGCTGGCAGCACGGCACCTAGGAACCGGGTCTTGGCGCAGGACCGGGACGAGCCGGCGGTGGACGAGCCGCCGGTCCCCACCGTCGCACCCTACGGAAGCTGGGCGTCGCCGATCGCGATCGAGACCCTCGCGAGCTCGTCGCGCAGCCTGTCGGAGGCCGGCGTCGACGGTACCGACGTCTACTGGCTCGAGGGCCGGTCAGCCGAGGGAGGCAGGAGGACGGTCGTCCGGCGCGGCCTGGACGGGGCGACCCGCGAGCTCACGCCGGCACCCTTCTACGTCCGCTCACGCGTCCACGAGTACGGCGGTGGCGCATACGCGGTCGACGGCCGCCGGGTCATCGCCTCCGGGGCCGACAACCGGCTGTACCGGGTCGACCCCGACGGACACGAGCCCCCGGAGCCGTTCACGCCCGAGGGGCCGTGGCGCTACGCGGATCTGCGTTTCGACCCCATCCGGGACCGGCTGTACGCCGTCCGTGAGACGCACGACCTGGAGCGGGCGCTGGACCCGCTGCTCGTCAGGAACGAGCTCGTGGCGCTCGACCTCGACGGGTCGTCGGGGGCGGGCTCGGTGCTCGTCGCCGGCGTCGACTTCGTGGCCGCGCCGCGACCGGCACCCGATGGATCCGGCCTCGCCTGGCTCGAGTGGGACCACCCCGACATGCCCTGGGACTCGGTGCGTCTGCGTCTCGCCGACGTCCGCGAGGATGGCATCCTCGGCAACGCGCGGACGGTCGCCGGTGGCCCGGGGATCTCGATCGTCCAGCCCTCGTGGAGCCCGTCGGGCGTGCTCCATTTCGTCTCCGACGAGACCGACTGGTGGAACCTGTACGCGTTCGACGGCCCGCGGGGGACGGACGGCCCGGCGCGCAACCTCGCGCCGATGGACGCGGAGCTGGGCGACCCCGCCTGGACGTTCGGGCGCGCCACGTACGGCTTCCTCGACGATGGCGCGATCCTGGCCGTGGCGCGTGCCGGTGGCCGGGATCGCTACATCGTCATCGAGCCCGACGGCGCCGTCACCACGCTGGCCACGCCGTTCAGCGAGGTCGAGAGCCTGCACGTCTCGGGCGACGAGGCGGTCACGATCGCCGCAGGCCCGGCGACGAGCGCGCTTGCCGTGCGACTCGATCCTGCGAGCGGCGCGGTCCGCGGCGTCCTCGCCCGCGCGCGGGACCATGACCTCGACCCCGACGTGCTTCCCGTGGCGGAGGCGATCACGTTCCCGACCGGCGGCGGGTCGACGGCCAGGGCGCTCTACTTCCCTCCGACGAACGCCCGGTTCCGCGCGCCGGACGGGGAGCTGCCGCCGCTCATCGTCGAGTCGCACGGCGGGCCCACGTCCGCGGCCGCGTCCTCGCTCTCGCTCGACCGTGCGTTCTTCACCTCCCGCGGGATCGCCGTCGTCGACGTGGATTACCGCGGCTCGTCGGGCTACGGGCGTCCGTACCGCGATGCGCTCCGCGGCCAGTGGGGAATCGCGGACGTCGAGGATTGCGTCGCGGCTGCGCAGTACCTCGTGGCCCGCGGGGACGTCGACCCGGAGCGGCTGGCGATCCGCGGCGGCAGCGCCGGCGGGTACACGACGCTCGCGGCGCTCGCGTTCAAGCCCGAGGTGTTCGCCGCTGGCCTCAGCCACTTCGGCATCGCCGACCTCGAGCTGATCCACAAGGACGGTCACAAGTTCGAGTCGCGCTACGACGAGGGGCTGCTCGCGCCGTACGACACCGACGACGGCCGACGGATCTTCCAAGAGCGCTCGCCGATCCATTTCTTCGACCGTGTCCGCGCACCACTGCTGATCCTCCAGGGCCTCGACGACCGGGTCGTGCCGCCGTCACAGGTCGACGCGATGGAGGCCGCTCTCGCGCCGCGCGGAATCCCGTACGTCGCGCTCCGGTTCGAGGGTGAGGGTCACGGGTTCCGGCGGGCCGAGACGCGTCGGGCCGCGTACGAGGCCGAGCTCGCGTTCCTCGGGCGGGTGTTCGCGTTCGAGCCCGCAGACGACGTCCCGTCGCTCCAGATCCCGGGACTGGACGCGTTTCGGGCTGCGCCGCGTACTTCCCGCAGCCCGGCGTCCGGCGGCATCCGCTGACCCCTCGCGCGCTTCGCCCGCGATGAGGAACATCGAGGTCGTCCTCGGGCTGCTCGTGCTCGCGACGGTCCTCGCCGGGGTCGCGCGTCGCCTCCGGCTGCCGGAGCCGATCGTGCTCGTCGTCGCGGGGCTCGCCGTCGGGCTGCTCCCCGGGGCCCCGGCGTTCGAGCTCGACCCGTCGCTCGTGTTCCTGTTCTTCCTGCCACCGATCCTGTACGGTGCCGGGTACTTCACCTCGATCCGCGACTTCAAGGCGAACCTCCGGCCGATCCTGCTTCTCTCGGTCGGGCTGGTGATCTTCACGACCGTGATCGTGGCCGCGGTCGTGAAGTACTTCGTTCCGGACCTGCCGTGGGCGGCGGCGTTCGCCTTCGGCGCGATCGTCTCACCGCCGGACGCGGTCGCGGCCACGTCCGTGTTCCGGCGGCTCGGCGTCCCGCGGCGGCTCGTCACCATCCTCGAAGGCGAGAGCCTGGTGAACGATGCGACGGCACTCGTCCTCCTCCGGACGTCGGTGCTCGCCGTCGGCGGGACGTTCAGCGCGGTCAACACGGGCGGCGACTTCGTCATCGTCGCGGTCGGGGGGATCCTCGTCGGGCTCGTGGTCGCGCGCATCGCGGGCATCTTCATGACCCGGATCCAGGACGCCGACCTCGGCATCGTGTTCTCGCTGCTCGTGCCGGCGATCGCGTACATCCCCGCCGAGTACCTCCACGTGAGCGGCGTGCTGTCGGTGGTCGTCGCGGGGATCTACGCCGGCCGGATCGCGGCACGCTCGCTCAGCTCCGAGCAGCGGGTCGAGGGGGCTGCGGCGTGGAAGGTCGTGATCTTCCTCATCAACGGGCTCGTGTTCATCGTCATCGGGCTCCAGCTGCCGGTCGTGCTCGCCGACCTCGACGGGACGGCGCCGCAGCTGCTCGGCCTCGCGACCGTGATCGGGCTGACGGTCATCGCCGCCCGCTTCGTGTGGGTGTTCCCGGCGACGTACCTCCCGCGGGCGCTGTCGGCGAGGATCCGCGAGCGCGACCCGTATCCCGGCTGGCGGTACGTCGTGATCGTGAGCTGGGCCGGGATGCGCGGCGTCGTGTCGCTCGCCGCGGCGCTTGCCCTGCCGGTCGACTTCCCCGAGCGGAGCCTCCTCCAGTTCCTCACCTTCACGGTGATCATCGCGACGCTCGTCCTCCAGGGCGTGACGCTGCCGCTGGTCATCCGGGCGCTCGGGATCACCGCCGGCGACGCCGCCCTCGAGGAGGAGCGGAACGCGCGCCTCGCGGCGGGACAGGCCGCTGTCGACCGGATCGACCAGCTCGAGCGCGAGCACCCGGGCCACAAGGAGCTGATCGACCACCTCCGCGAGACCTATGTGCACCGCGTCGAGCATGTCGACATCTCGGACGGGACGCCGCGCGGCGAGGCGGAGCAGGAGCTGCTGGAGCACCGCCAGATCCGGCGCAAGGTCATCGACGCCGAGCGCGAGGCCGTGATCGCGATGCGCGACCGGGGCGAGCTGAGCGACGACGTGATGCGGAGGCTGGAGCGTGACCTCGACCTCGAGGAGCTGCGCGAGGAGGCGTAGGTCCGAAGGCCCGGTGGTACAGTCGCCGTCATTCACCCGGACGCCAGCGGGAGCCCGATGAGCATCGTCGACGCCGAGCACTACCTGTTCACCTCCGAGTCGGTCACCGAGGGCCACCCGGACAAGATGTGCGACCAGATCTCGGACGCCATCCTCGACGCGATCCTGCGCGAGGATCCCGAGGCGCGCGTCGCGTGCGAGACGGCGACGACGACCGGGCTCGTGCTCGTCCTCGGCGAGATCTCGACCTCGACCTACGTCGACTTCCAGACAGTGGTCCGCGACACTGTCCGCGACATCGGCTACACGAAGGCGGACTACGGGTACGACTACCTGACCTGCGGGACGCTCGTGTCGGTGAAGGAGCAGTCGAAGGACATCGCGATGGGGGTCGACGCCGCCCTCGAGGTGCGCTCGGATTCGGCGCCGGCGCACGAGCTCGGCGCCGGCGACCAGGGGATGATGTTCGGGTTCGCCTGCCGCGAGACGCCCGAGCTGATGCCGCTGCCGATCGCGCTCGCACACCGGATGGCCCGTCGCCTCGCCGAGGTGCGGAAGAGCGGCCAGCTCCCGTACCTCCGCCCCGACGGCAAGACCCAGGTGACGGTCGAATACGAGCGCGGCGTGCCGAAGCGCGTGCGGACGGTCGTCGTCTCGTCACAGCACGACCCTGACGCGCGCACCGAGCGGATCCGCAACGACATCGTCCAGGCCGTCATTCTCCCGGTGATCCCCGACGCGCTGCGCCCGGTCGACCCGGTGATGCACGTCAATCCCACGGGGCGCTTCGTCACCGGCGGCCCGATGGGCGACGCCGGGCTGACCGGCCGCAAGATCATCGTCGACTCGTACGGCGGCATGGCGCGGCACGGCGGTGGGGCGTTCAGCGGCAAGGACCCGACGAAGGTCGACCGGTCGGCCGCGTACGCGGCTCGCTGGGTCGCGAAGAACGTGGTCGCGGCAGGGCTCGCCGACCGGTTCGAGATCGAGGTCGCGTACGGGATCGGGATCGCGCGCCCCATCTCGGTGTCGATCGAGACGTTCGGGACGGGCGTCGTCGATGACGCCCGCATCCAGCAGCTCGTCGAGCGGCACTTCGACCTCCGGCCGGCCTCGATCATCGAGGCCCTCGACCTGCGCCGGCCGATCTACCGCCAGACCGCGGCATACGGGCATTTCGGCCGCGCGGACCTCGACCTGCCGTGGGAACGGACCGACAAGGCCGCCGCGCTCGCCGCTGATGCCGGGCTTCCCGAGCCGGACCTCGTCGAGGCGACCTCGGCGGCCTGACGCGCGGCGCCGTCACCCACCGCCCGGCGCCGCCCGGCCCTGCGCGCCGACCGTCCCGCCGACGGTCGCGGGCGCGCGGAGCAGCCACAGGGCGGCGAGGCCGCACCCGACGTAGATCAGCGCCTGGACGTCGAGGATCGGCGCCACCCCGACGCGGTCCGCCAGCGCGCCGGCGACGAGCACGCCGACCGCCTGGAGCGCCCCGCTCGACGTCTCGTAGGCCGCGAACACCCGCCCCAGATGCGTGGGCGGGGCGAGTCGCTGGACGGCCGTCACCATCCCGACCGACGCGGCGACGCCGGGCAGGCCGACGAGCGCGAACAGCGCCGCATAGACCGGGACCGACGTCGTCACGAGCACGGCGTTCCAGATGACGAGGGACAGCAGGCCGAAGGCGATGAAGCCCCACCCGATCAGCGTTCGCGTTCCGATCCGCGCGGCGATCGCTCCGACCGCCAGCCCGGCAACGATCCCGCCCACAGCCTGCATGCCGCGGATGAGGCCCACGGCCCCGCCATCGGCACCGAGCACCTCGAGCACGAACACGACGTAGAGGACAACGAAGATCCCCTGCGCGAGCTGGCCCGCCGCTCCGATGGCGACGAGGGCCGCGAGGCCACGGACGCTCGCGATCATCCGCCAGCCGTTGAGCCAGTCACGCGCGAATCGGCCGGCCGCGGAGCTCGCCGGGACTCCGGCAACGTCCTGGTCGTGCGCGCCCGATGCCCCGCGGGAGCGGGCCGCCGCCGCCGGGATTGCCGCGACGAGCCCTGCGGCAACCAGGAACGTGACGGCGTCGGCCGCCACGACGCCGCCGAGACCGAGCAGCTGGATCGCGAGGCCCCCCACCGGCGCGCCGATCAGCCGGGCGAGGCTCCCCGCGAGCGCCGCAAGCCCGTTCGCGCTCGCGAGCTCCTCGCCGGGCACGAGGAGCGGCACGAGCGCCGCCGTCGCCGGCGCGCACAGCCTCGCCAGGCCGGATTGCGCGGCCGCGACGAGGTAGACGATCCACAGGCGGTCGGGATGGTCGACGGCGAGCAGCGGGACGAGGAGGACCGCCTGGAGGACGCTCGCCGTGACGAGGATCCGCCGCTTGTCCCAGCGGTCCACGAGGACGCCGCCGACCTGCCCCACGACGAGCGCGGGAACGAGCTCGGCGACGAACACGGTCGAGGTCGTGAGCGCCGAGCCGGTGAGCTGGAACACGAACACCGGGAGCCCGATGAGCAGCGTCCAGTCACCGAGGTCGCTCACGAGGCCGCCGGCCCAGAGGAGGGCGAAGCCCCGGCGCCGGAGCGGGGAGCGAGGGCGCGTCGGCGACGCCTCCAGCGTCACGGGAGCGGGTGCCGGAACGCCGTGAGCGAGACGTGGACCGGTTGCGCATCGGCCGGCGCATCGTGGCGGGTCAGCCCGATGTACGGGCGGATCAGGCTGTCGATCGCGGTGCCGAGCGCGACGAGCTCGTCGGCGGTCAGGCGAAGGCCGTACGTCTGGCCGAGGATCGCGTCCCGCCACCGCTCGTCCAGCACGTCCATCCGGTCGATCGCGGCATGGGCGATGCGGGCCTCCTCGTCGACCCCCGCGTGCTGCAGTCGTCGGTTGGCATCAGCTGCGACGGGATCGGCCCCGGTGTCGTCGCCGGCCCGGAACTCCCAGCCCGTCGCGGTCGAGCGCCACGGCCGTTCACGCCCATCGGCCGGGGCATCGTCGACCCGCTCCACCAGCCCGAACCGGGCGAGCTCCCGGAGGTGATAGCTGCAGTTGGACGGTGTCTCCCCGACGACCGCTGCGCACTCGCTCGCGGTCTGCGGCCCGACGGCCATGAGGTGGCCGAGGATGCGGTATCGCACGGGATGGGCGAGTGTCCGGAGCGCGTCGATGTCGCTGACGCGCCGCCGGTCCGCTGCTGCCATCGTCGTCTCCCGCCAATGCCTGAAGGATTGCCTTCAGTGTACGTGGCCGAGGCGAGATGTCAAGGCGAGCCTTCATGGTTCTGTGGGCACGGCCCCCGAGTCGCACGTAGGGCACGTTGGTCGCCGCGAGGGTCTCGTCGCCGTCACTCGGAGTCGCCGGACGCGAAGCGCTACCCGTTCGTCTCCGCGATCATCCCGGCCATGCCGCCCGCCTGACGGCCTCCCGACCGACGGGCGTTCCGGGTCAGCGCGGCCTGGCCGAGGGCGAGCATCGCGAGCGTGAACACGAGCATCATCGTGGCGACGGCGTTGGTCTCCGGGCTCACGCCGCGCTTCACCTGGCCGAAGATGAAGATCGGCAGCGTGGACGAGCCGGGACCCGACACGAACGACGTGATGACGTAGTCGTCGAACGAGAACGTGAATGCGAGGAGGAACCCGGCGACGATCGCGGGCAGCAGCTGGGGGAGCGTGATCTGCCGGAACGTCCGCCACGGCGACGCATACAGGTCGTACGAGGCCTCGACCATCGTGCGGTCCATCCCGGACAGCCGCGCGCGGACCAGCAGCAGCACGATCGAGATGTTGAACAGCATGTGGGCGGCGATGATCGTCGGGATGCCCAGCTGGATGCGTGTCCCGAGGGTGTCGTTGATGAACGAGAACGAGGACGCGAACAGGACGAGCGTCGACAGCGCGATGACGATCTCGGGGACGATGATCGAGATGTAGGTCAGGGCGTCGAACGTCGTCCGCAGCTTGCGACCGACCCGCTGCAGGCCGAGCGCCGCCATCGTCCCGAACGCGGTCGCGAGGACCGCGTTGGGCAGGGCGACCGAGAAGCTGTTGAGGAGCGCAGCCTGGACAACCTCGTCACCAAGCGCGGTCGTGTACCACTCGAGCGAGAAGCCCGTCCAGATCGTCGCCAGCCGGTTGGCGTTGAAGCTGAACAGCACGACGATCACGATCGGCAGGTACAGGAACGCGTAGACGATCGCGGTGTGGGCGCGGAGCCACAGCTCGATCACGCCACCCCACCGGTCGACCCCGGCCTTCGTCCCCCGCCCCAGCGTTGCCGGTCCGGCGACGGGGACGGCAGGCGCGCTCACGAGGGCACGCTCACGAGGGGAGCGGCGCGCGGGCTCACAGGACGCTCACCTCGCGGCCGTGCCGGCCGCGGTTCACGAACCACACGTAGAACGTGATCGTGATCAGCATCACGAGGATCAGCAGCACGGCCATCGCGGACCCGAACGGCCAGTTGCGCGTCTGGATGAACGCGTCCACGAGCGCGTTGCCCACGAGGAACGTCCGGCCGTAGCCCAGGATCTGGGGGATGACGTACTCGCCCATCATCGGGATGAACACGAGGATCGAGCCGGTGATGAGCCCGGGAAGCGCGATCGGCAGGGTGATCTGGCGGAACGTCGCCCATCGCCCGGCGCCGAGGTCCTTCGATGCCTCGACCAGCGTCCGGTCCATGCGCTCCAGCGTGACGTACAGCGGGAACACCATCAGCGGCAGGTACCCGTAGACGAGGCCGACGAGGACCGCCGCCGGGGTGCCGAGGATGCGGAAGTCGGCATCACCGATGAGGCTGCCGATGAACCCGCCGACGTTCTCGCGGCCGAGCACGATGAGCCAGGCGTAGGTGCGGATGAGGAAGCTCGTCCAGAACGGGATGACGAGCAGCAGGATGAACAGGCCCTTGTGGCGCGTCGCCCGGGTCGCGATGAAGTAGGCGAGCGGGAGGCCGACGAGCAGGCACCCGATCGTCCCGGCGACCGCCATCCAGAGCGACGTGAAGAACGGCTCCATCCGCTGGGTCTGCGTCAGCAGGCGGACGTAGTTGTCGAACGTGAACGCGGCCTCGTAGCCGCCGTTCTTCGCCCGGTTTCCGAAGCTGAAGATCGTGACGATGATGAGCGGCGCCACCAGCAGCAGGACGTACCACAGGCCCGCCGGGAAGATCAGGGCCGTCGTCAGGAGCGCGGACGAGCCGCGCCCCCGGATGCCCTTCGCCTCCTCGGGAGTCTGGACGGCAGTTGCCACGTCAGGCGCCGCTCATCGCTTGGGCCAGTGGAACGGCGTCAGCCGCCGATCGCCGACTTGAACTCCTGCCAGATGTCGATCCGCTGCTCGTTGCTCGAGGTGTCGACGGCGCCCTCGAGGTTGGCCATCGCGTCCTCGGGCGGGAAGAAGACCGGGTCGTTGAGGATCTCGGGATCGATGAACTTCTTGGCCTCGTCGTTCGGGGTCCCGTAGCCGTTGAAGTTCGTCTCCTCGGCCTGGACCTCCGGCTCGTGGATGAAGTTCAGGAATGCGTACGCCGCATTCGGGTTCGGCGCGTCGTTCAGCATCACCCACGTGTCGAGCCAGAACAGCGTGCCGTCGGTCGGGACGCTGTACGCGATGTCCGCCGTGTCCGGGTTCTCCCGGAGCTCGACGATCGGGCCGGTCCAGCCGAGGCACAGGACGGCCTCCTCGCTGGCGAGCTTGTCCTGGTACGTGTCGGAGTCGAGCGCCAGGATGTGCGGGGCCAGCTTGAGCAAAATGTCGCGCGCGGCATCGAGGTCCGCCGGCTCGACCGAGTTGATCGACTTGCCGAGCATCTTGAGCGGCATCACGAAGATGTCGCCCATCGAGTCCACGAACACGGTCTTCCCGGAGTACTTCCCGACGATCAGGTCGTAGAACTCCTGCCAGGTCGTCACCGGCTCCTTGACGACCTTGCTCCGGTAGAGGATGCCGGTCGTCCCGAAGTCCTTCGGCAGCTGGTACTCGTCGTTGGGGTCCCACGCGAGGCCCTTGAACGCCGCGTTGATGTACTTCTGGTTCGGGATCCGCGACCAGTCGAGCTTCTGGATGTAGCCACCCTCGACCATCGACGGCACGTACTCGGCGGTCGGGGCCGCGATGTCGTAGCCCGACGCGCCGGCCTGGAGCTTTGCGAGCAGCTCCTCGTTGTTGGCGTAGGTGTCGTACTGGAACTTCTCGACGCCGAACTTGGCCTTGAACGCGTCGATGTTCTTCGGGCTGGTGTAGTCGGACCAGTTGTACATGAACAGCTGCTTCTCGACGTCCCCGGCTGGAGCCGCAGAGGCGTCCGTGCCTGCGCTGGCACCGGCGCTGGCCGCGCCGCTCGCCGCCGGCGCGGTCGTCGCGCCGCCCGTGGAGCCGGTGCTGCACGCAGCCAGTGCCGCGCTGCCGCCGAGCAGCCCGGCGGCCGCGAGGAAGCTCCGCCGCGGGACCTTCGTGTCCGCCGCGCGGCGCAGGATGTCGTCCAGGTTGTCCGCCATGGTCTCCTCCTCCAGGATCAGGCGGTGCGGCCGCTCGTGCCGCACCCGTGCGGGTTCGTCAGGCGACGAGGATCAGGTTGGCCGAATCCTCCCAGCGGATGACGACGGGATCACCCGGGCCGAGGCCCGAGACGCCCCCGGCGCCTGTTGCGTTCTGGCGTCGCGCGACGACCTCGCCGGCGACGTCGGTAGTGATCCGGAACTCCGTCTGGTCGCCGAGGTACGTTCCCTGATGGATCCGTCCCTCGATGCGCGTCCAGCCGGCGCCCCCCGGATCAACGCTCCCGGCGGGGTCGACGCGCAGCCGCTCGGGTCGCACGGCGACCACGACCTGCTCGCCGGCCGCCGGCCGGGCGTCGGGATCCGTCACCACCCCCGTCAGGCGGAGTCCCGTATCCGACTCCACGACCGCCCGCCCGCTCGCCGGCTCGTGCTCCATGAGCCGGCCGGTGATCGGATTCGAGACGCCGATGAAGTTGGCCACGAATCGGTTGACCGGTCGCTCGTAGAGCTCGGTCGGCTTGCCCTGCTGCTGGATTCGGCCGTGCTGCATGACGACGATCACGTCGCTCATCGTCAGGGCCTCTTCCTGGTCGTGGGTGACGTACACGAACGTGATCCCCACCTCGCGCTGGAGCTGCTTGAGCTCGAGCTGCATCTCCTTGCGCAGCTTGAGGTCGAGCGCGCCCAGCGGCTCATCGAGGAGGAGCACGGTCGGATGGTTGATGAGCGCCCGCGCGAGGGCGACGCGCTGCTGCTGCCCGCCCGACAGCTCCCACGTCCGCCGGGTGGCGTACCCGGAGAGGCGCACGAGCTCGAGGGCCTCCCCGACGCGGTGCCCCTCGTCGTGCTTGCTGATCCCCTTCTGGCGCAGTCCGTACCCGACGTTCTGGGCGACGTTCATGTGCGGAAACAGCGCGTAGTGCTGGAACACGGTGTTCACGTGGCGTCGATACGGGGGCACGCCCGCGACCGGCTCGCCCGCGAGGTAGATCTCGCCGGACGTCGGCTGCTCGAAGCCCGCGATCATCCGCAGGGTCGTGGTCTTGCCGCAGCCCGATGGACCGAGGAACGAGTAGAACGAGCCCCGCGCGACGAGGAGGTCCATGTTGTCGACAGCCACGACATCGCCGAACCGCTTGGTGACGGCGTTGATGTGGACGTCGGCGACGTCCGACCCGACCGCATGGGTCGCGGCATGATCCCGCAGCCCCTCGGCGGTGATCGCCGGCCCCGCGATCTCGTGGTCGTGGCGGTGCGCGTCGTGGGCGCTCTCCGGCGTCGCGGACGTGGTCAAGCGGACAACCCTCGACTCCTGGCGGCGGGACATCGCCCGTGCCCCGCGGTTCGCGGATCGTACGGACCCCGAGCCCGCGCGTCAACGCGGTTTCAAGTTGCGAGGGTGCGAATCTCGCAACGCGGAACCGCGCCCGCCGCGAATCGCGTCGATCCTGCCGACCTCAATGCCGCATTCCGGTCTGAGGCGAGGTGCCCGGCCGGACGCATGGCGACCCTAGAATGTCGCGATGTACGTCGTGATCATGGCGGGAGGCGGGGGCACCCGGCTGTGGCCGCTCTCGCGGCCCGACCGTCCGAAGCCGTTCATCCCGCTGCTCGGCGAGGAGACGCTGCTCCAGGCGACGGTGCGCCGGCTGCTCGACGGGCCCGAGCTCGACGGGCTGCGGCGATCCGACATCGCCGTCGTCACCGACCGGCGGTACGGGTCCCTCGTGCGGGAGCAGCTCGGCGGCGTGCGGATCGTGACGGAGCCCCACGGACGAAATACCGCGGCCGCCATCGGCCTCGCGACCCTCACGATCGATCGGGACGACGACGACGTCATGGTCGTGCTGCCCGCCGACCACCTGATCGATGCCGCTCGCGAAGGCATGTTCCGCGGCGTCCTGCGCGCCGCCGCGGACCGCCTCGCCGGCGCGGCGCCGTTCGGGGTGGAGGACCCCCTCGTCACCCTGGGCGTCCAGCCGACCCACGCCGCCACCGAGTACGGCTACCTCGTGCCGCGGTACGAGGACGGGGAGGAGATCGACGGGCTCCAGGTCTACCCGCTGCGCGCCTTCGAGGAGAAGCCGATCGCGACCAGGGCCCGCGAGCTGTTCACATCGGGTGGCGTCGCGTGGAACGCCGGCATGTTCCTGTGGCGGCGCCGCGCGATCCGTGCCGCCCTCGAGAAATACACGTCGCTGGGGATGATCCTCGGGCAGGGGCTCCGCTCGGAGGTCGCAATGAAGGCGGCGTACGACCGGATCCAGCCGTTGTCGATCGACTATGCCGTGATGGAGGGAGCCGCGCGGGATCACCGGGTCGTCATGGCGAGCCTCGACGTGGGCTGGAGCGATCTCGGCGGGTGGCCCGCGCTGCTCGGCGCGCTCGGATGGTCCGTCGAGGGTGGCGTCGTGAGCCCCGGGCAGGACACGGAGACGAGCGAGGGCGACCTCGTGGTGGAGCGGACCGCGGACGGGCTCGTCGTCCGGCCCCTGCCCGGCGGTACGATGAGGCCCGAGCGCCCGGTCGCGCTGCTGCGGGGGGCTGCCGACGCACTGCCGATCGTCCAGGACCTCCTGGACCGGTGCGCCGCAGCGGAGGCTCGCCGGTGACCGAACTGTCCCTCGCGTCGGCGCCCACCAGGATCGTCTTCGGGACCGACGGCTGGCGCGCGCGGGTGGCGGAGGACTACACGTTCGAGAACGTCCGCCGGTGCGCCGACGGCGTGGCGACGTGCATCACGGACCGCGGGGAACAGGCGAAGGGCGTGGTCCTCGCGTACGACCGCCGGTTCGCGTCCGAGCACTTCGCGCGCGCCGCGGCCGAGGTCCTCCTCGCCCGGGACATCCCCGTCGCCATCAGCCGGACGGCCGTCCCGACCCAGATGAGCTCGTACGAGGTCGTCCAGCGGGGCGCCGCGGCGGGCGTCGTGATCACCGCCTCGCACAACCCGTGGACCGACAACGGGTTCAAGGTCAAGTCGCCGACGGGCGCGGCAGCCGGGGCCGACATGCTGCCGCAGATCGAGGCCGTGATCGCGGGCCACGCCGGCCAGGCGATCGAGCGGCGGCCGTTCGATGACGCCGAGGCCGCGGGCCTCGTCGAGTGGTACGACCCGTTCGAGGGCTACGAGCGGTTCGTGCGCCGGACGATCGACGTCGACCGGATCAAGGCGGCCGACGTCTCGGTGCTCGTCGAGCCCCTGTACGGGGCCGGTTCCACGTGGATCCCCCGGCTGCTCGCCGGCGGGCGCATCCGGGTGACCGAGATCCACAACGAGCGGAACCCGTTCTTCGGCGGGGTCAACCCCGAGCCGATCCGGCCCCACGTCGACGAGGCGCTCGCGACGATCGCGGCGGGCGGCTTCGACCTCGGGCTCCTGCTCGATGGGGATGCGGATCGCGCGGGCGCGGCCGACGAGCGCGGGACGTTCCTCCACCAGCTCCAGGTGACCGGCCTGCTGGTCTACTACCTCGCCGAGCATCGGGGCCTGCGCGCCCCGGTCGTCGTGTCGGTGAACAACACGTCGACGGCCCAGACCCTCGGGCGACACTACGGCGTCGATGTGCACGAGGTGCCGGTCGGCTTCAAGTTCATCGGCCCGAAGATGATCGAGACAGGCGCGATGCTCGGCGGCGAGGAGTCCGGCGGGTTCGGGTTCGGCATGCACCTCCCGGAGCGTGACGGGATCTACGCGGACCTCATGCTGCTCGACCTGTTCCTGCTCGAGCGCGAGCGGGGCAACTGGCCCGTGTCGAAGGCCGTCGCGGCGTTCCACGAGCTCGCCGGGCCGTCGTTCTACCGGCGCATCGACGTCCACGTCGATCCGGCGTCCTACGACGGCGTCAAGGCACGGCTGCTCGTCGACCTCGCGGCGACCCCGCCCGGCTCTCTTGCCGGCCAGCCGGTGGTTCGGACGCAGGTGCTGTCCACGAACGACGGCTTCAAGTGGTTCCTGGCAGACGGCTCCTGGCTCCTCGTCCGGACCAGCGGCACGGAGCCGCTCGTGCGCGTCTACACCGAGGCGACGTCAGCCGAGCTGCGGGACGAGCTCGTCGTGACCGGAGAGGGGCTGGTGCGGGGACAGTGAGCGACCTCCTTGGCGGCGCGCAGCGCCACGTCCCGAAGCCGTGGGGGAGCGAGCAGATCTGGGCGCTGACCGAGCGGTACTGCGGGAAGATCATCCGGATCGACGAGGGTCGCCGGCTGTCGCTCCAGCGACACGCGCGCAAGGAGGAGACGATGATCGTGCTGTCCGGCACGCTGCGGCTCCACCTCGAAGATGCCGACGGGACGGTGCGAACGCACGATCTCGGGCCGGGCGAATCGGCGCACGTCGACGTGCCGCGGATCCACCGCTTCGAAGCGGTCACCGACGTCGAGCTGGTCGAGATCTCGACCCCCGAGATCGATGACGTGGAACGCCTCGAGGACGACTTCGGACGCGAGGGAACGAGCGCGCCCTGATCCCCGGATGCGGCGTTTTCCGGGGGCTGACCTTCACGTCCCGGAGGTGTAGGCTAGCCGTGCGACCGCCATCACCGGTCCAGTGGGTCCGACCGGACGGCGGCCCTCACGGACGCCCGTCGACGGGGCGACTGGAGGTTGATCGGCGATGCACTCCTCTCTCATCGGCAAGGTCGAGAAGGCGAATCGCTACGCACGCGAGCTTGATCGGATCTCGATCGAGCGCGTCGCCCTGACGTTCCGCGGTGACAACGACACCCATCACGTCAGCCTCGATGCCGGCCAGTGGCATTGCACGTGCCACTACTTCGAGAGTTGGGGTTCCTGTGTCCATCTCCTCGCGCTGCAGAAGATCTTCGGCGTGATGCTGCCCGAGGATGCGCAGGTCTCGATCTTCAACGCGAGCGCGGCGGGCGCCCTCGCGTGACGCGGCCGGCCAGCGGCCGGCCACCCCGAAGCGCACGTCCGGCGCCGCGTGAGCGGCGCCGGTTGCGTGCCCCGGGATGTCCTTCACGGGATCTCGATCCGCCAGTACCACACGGCGTTCCTTCCCGCGCCGAAGGCCGCCTCGAGCTGGAGACTCCACGATCCCGCAGCCGTCGGTGCCGCGAACAGCACGCGACCCGTGCCCTCCGCAGCGCTTGCGACATCCCCCGCTGCGTCCGCACTGATCGGCGCCCACCGGGCAACCCAGGTCGTCGCCGCGACCGCCGGCTCGAACGACACCGACACTTCCGCCCCGACGTGCGCCCGGCCGCCGGACGACGGGAGGATCCACGGGGCATCCGACCCCTCGTCGAGCCAGGTGTACGAGCCGAGCGCTCCGGGGAGCGACGCGCCGGCGGGATCGGCCAGCCCCGCGAGCCCGGCCGCGGGCGGCGCCGCGAGCGTGTCGATCGGGATCGATGCATGCAGGGCTTCCGACGGCGACGCCGGAGTTGCCGGCGGCCCGCCGGCGTCGCACCCGACGACGAGGGCCGCCACGACGAGCACGGCGAGAGCCGCGACGAGGCGGGTGGGGGATCGGATGGACGGTGCGTCCCGGTGGGTCACCTGACGGACACGGACGACTGCGGACACGTCCCGGTACAGGTGGACGACACGAACACGGTGATCGCCGGCGACCCGTCAGTCTCAGCGCCCTCGTTGCTCGGGCCGCGGAACAGGCTGCGGTAGTCGTGCGTGGCCCGAGCCGTGAGGCTTCCGCGGTACTGGCCCGCGGTCGACGTCCCGGCGAGGGTCAGCACGTCGGTCCAGCCCGTCGACGTGCGCTGCTGGAGGACGACCGTGCGTCCGGACATCGGGTTGTTTGACAGCCGCCCGTCGCCGGCACTCGTCAGGGTCGCGGTGAACGTCACCATCGATCCCGAGCTGACCGACGAGTCGGAGACCGCGAGCGTCACCACCGTGGGGACGTCGAAGCACGTGCTGTGCAGCGTGCTGTAGGTGAGGATGTCGTACGCCTGCTGGAGCGCCGCCACATCGCACCGGCCGAAGACATGCGCGTTGTACGCGGCCCGCGGCTTGGTCCGGGAGAACGTCTGCACGACCGCGTCGCGGTAGTCGCTGGCGTCGCTGAAGTTGGCGTGATGGGCGAGGACGAGGACATGCCCGAACTCGTCGAGCGCGATGTTCTCGGCGTCGTAACACCCGTCGGGCGCGCCGCTCAGCTCGCACCAACGCAACGTGCCCCAGTCGAACCGGGTGCCGTTCGGCCGGAACCACAGGCCGAACCAGTCGGGGGTGTCGCGCCGGAAGCAGGCGAGGCCGTTCGTGCCGCACGGAACGTCGGCACCGTAGTAGACGACGTTCGAGGCGCCGCCGTCGTAGTCGAACGAGGGTGACTTCGACTTCCGGCTGGCGTTCGAATCGTCACGAGCCGCGTGGATCGCGAGCTTCATGTCGAGCGGCGGTGTGCCGGACGACGTCCACCGGTACTGGAGCACCTTGTTCTGCGCGAACAGGCCACCGGTCAGGATCGGGTCCGGACCGTGCGCCAGGGTTGGCGCGGACGCGGTGCCGAGCACGAGGACCGCGAGCAGGATCGCGAGCAGGCGCTTCATCGGACGAGCTCCGTCGGACGGGTGGGGGTGACGGCGTCGGCAGGCAGCACGCGGACGCTGCGGCCGTCGAGGCGGGAGCCGAGGACGAGCAGTGCCGCGTCGTCTGCACGAGAGGCGCCTGCGCGGGCGTGCGACCCGGTCGCCACCGGTGTGAGGCCGTCTGCCTCGTCCAGCCGCGACAGCGAGCCGGTGAGGGCGTCGATGACGGCGAGCCGACCGGGGCCGGCCTCGAACACGACCCGGTCGCCGGCCATCGTGGCGAGCCCGGCACGTTCGACCAGCACGACCGCATCGCGACCGGGCTCGCGCCGGACGATTGCGCACGGGAAGCCGCCACACCCGGCGTTCGCGATCAGGGCGCCGTCCGACGTGACGCCGAGCACGGGGCCGGTTGGCCCGAACGCGGTGGCGCGGCCCGAGGCGACCGCGACAAGACGCGTCCGACAGCGGCTCTCGCCGCACGCGGTCACCGCGAGGCGCCCGTCCGGTGCCCAGCGGAGCTCGGTGCTGAATGTCGGCCCATAGCGCGCATCCGGTGCGATCCCCGCCACGATCCGCGTCGCCGGCCCACCAGCCGCGGGCACCCGCCAGATCCCGAGATCAGCCCGGCTCGTGCGGTCGACCCGGTGCTCGACCACGGCTGCGGCGTCCGGCGTCACGAGCGCCGACCGTACGACGGCGGCCTCGTCCGCCACGACCGTGCGGCAGCCGCGGCCCACGTTGAGCAGCTCGAGCCGGGATCGCGACCCATCATCGGCGCCCACGAGCACCCGGCCCTCGACCGGTCCCGTCGCGAAGCTCTCGGGCGGCAGCGGGATCGCGCGCCCGGGCTCCCCGAGGGCGCCGACCGTGAGCCGGTGTCCCGAGAGCGTCCCGGTCTCGTCGACGACGCCATCGAGCCGGTACCAGGCCGGCACGACGATCGCGGGCGCTCCGGTCGCAGCGGGACAGGACGGGGGATCCCATGGCGGATCGGCCGCCTCGAGCAGCGACGGCCGTGCCAGGGCGGCCGCGCCGATGAGCGCCAGGGTCGCGACCGGGACGGCGCCACGAATCCATCGCACGGACTCCACGAGCTTCCTCCGCAGGCGGGGAACGACTGGCGGGAGGAGGGCGAGACAGCCATGGTGGCAGCGGCCACTTATCGCCCGGTTATCTGCGGTGATGGATGGGCGGTGGTGTAGGCTGCGTCGATCAACGGGACCCAGGTCCCCACAGAGTCCGACGCGGTACGGTCGCGAAGCCGGTGCGATTCCGGCACAGTCCCGCTACGGTGACCGCCCCTTTCCGGGGCGGAAGTCCGGTCGCCGACCTTGCCGTCTCCCGCTCGAACCTTCGAGAGAAAGGTCAGGCGTCCCGTGCAGTCCACCGCCTGACCCCTGCTTCACCCCGAAGCCAGGGGTCGTTCGTTTTCTTCAACCGTTCGAACCCGGAGATCCCGTGGACGCACGCCGTTCTGCCGCGATCCCTCGCGGCCGCACCCTTCCGTCGATCCTCCTGCTGGTCCTCGTCGCCGTGCTCGCCGCGTGCGGCTCCGGCGCGGCGAGCCCGAGCGCCGCGGTCACCGCGTCGGTGACGGCCAGCCCCACGACCAACGTCATCGAGAGCCCCTCGCCCGTCGCCGCGTTCCCCGTCACCCTCACGGACGACGAGGGCACGAACGTCACAATCCCGGCCGAGCCGGACCAGATCGTGACCCTGACCAACGCCGCGACCGAGACCGTGTTCGCCCTCGGCCTCGGCGACCGCGTCGTCGGCAAGGTGGAGGATTTCAGCGTCTACCCGCCGGCCGCAGCCGACGTCCCGGATGTCGCCAAGTTCGGCAGCGTCGACGTCGAGCAGATCGTTGCCGCCGGCACGGACCTCGTCATCGCCGGCGGCTCCAACTTCAACCCTCCCGAGTCGATCGCGAGGCTCCGCCAGCTGGGCATCCCGACCGTCGTGATCTTCGCCGAGGACATGCCGGGCGCGCTCGCGGACATCGCGCTCATGGGCACGGCCGTCGGCAGGCCGGAACAGGCAGCCGCGATCCAGGGCGACATCCAGGAGGCGATCGACGAGGTCGGCGCGGCGACCGCCGGTCTCGACAAGCCCCGTGTGTTCTACGAGCTCGACGCCACGAACGGGTTCTTCGGCCCGGCACCTGACTACTTCGGGACGGAGATGATCACGATCGCCGGCGGTGATCCGCTGACGAGCGGCACCGACGGGGTGTACCAGATCGAGCCCGAGAAGATTCTCGAGTTCGATCCGCAGGTCATCCTCCTCGGCGACGCGGCCTACGGCGTGACGCCCGAGCAGGTTGCCGCGCGGCCCGGGTGGGACGTGCTCACCGCGGTCAAGGATGGCGCGATCCGGCCGATCGACGACGTCATCGTCACGCGGCCCGGGCCGCGGCTCGGTGAGGGGCTGCGGGCGCTCGCGCTCGCGATCCACCCCGATCTCGTGCTGCCGGGCGCCTCTGCCTCCCCGGCCGCGTCGGCCCCGCCCGCGCCCTCCGCGGCGGCCTCGGCGGCCCCGTAACAGCCGGTATGGCGACCACGCCCCATCCCGCGCGCGCCCCGGGCCGGCTCGCCGTCCGGCTGCGGGTCGGGCGGCTGGGGCGCGCCGGGTCGCTGGCCCTCGCCGGGGTCGTCACGCTGCTCGTCGTGCTCGTCGGGGGGATCGTCCTCGGCACGGTCGACCTCGCCCCGGCGACGACCGTCGCGATCCTCGCCAAGCGGCTTGCCGGACTGGATCTCGGCATCGCCTGGGCCCCGACGGCCGAGGCGATCGTCATGGATCTCCGGCTGCCCCGCGTCCTGACGGCGATGGTCGTCGGCACCGGCCTCGCCGTCGCCGGCTGCACGTTCCAGGGCCTCCTGCGCAACCCGCTCGCGGACCCGTACGTGCTCGGGACCGCCTCGGGGGCCGCGCTCGGGGCCGCGGTCGCCGTGCTGATCCCGGTCCGCACCGTGTTCCTCGAGTTCGGGCTGCTCCACACGCTCGCGTTCATCGGCGCGCTCGTGTCGGTGACCGTCGTCTACCGCCTGTCGCGGACCGGCCCGCTGTCGCCGATGACGTCGCTCCTGCTCACCGGGTACGCCGTCGGGAGCCTCCTCGCCGCCGGTCTGGCGATGGCGATGTACCTGTCCGGGACGGGGCTGCGCCAGATCTTCAGCTACCTGCTGGGCGGCTTCGACGGCGCCTCGTGGCTCCGGCTGGCGGTCGCGGCGCCGCTCATCCTCGGCGGCACGATCGCGATCCTCATGCGGGCGCGGTCGCTCAACGGCTTCCTCCTCGGCGAGGAGGCGGCCGCGCATCTCGGCGTGGACGTCCGACGGGAGCGAGCGATCCTTCTCGCCCTCGCCTCGCTCGTCACCGCGGCGGGCGTGGCTGTCGCGGGCCTCATCGGCTTCGTGGGACTCGTGATCCCGCACCTCGTCCGGCTGCTGGTCGGCCCCAACGCCCGGCTCGTGCTGCCGCTGTCAGCGTTGTTCGGGGCCAGCCTGCTCGCCGCCGCGGACGTGGCCGCGCGGATGCTGGGCGGCGTGCCGGTGGGCGTCGTGACGGCCGTCATCGGTGCGCCGTTCTTCCTCCTGCTCCTCCGTCACGCACGCTCCGGGTACGAGCTGTGAGCGACCGGGTGCTCCAGGCAGACGCGGTCACCGTGGAGGTCCGCGGCCGCGCGATCCTGCGCGATGTGTCGCTCGCGCTGGCCGTCGGCGAGCGGGTGGCGCTCGTGGGCCCGAACGGCGCCGGCAAGTCGACCCTCCTGCGGGCGCTCGCGGGCACGCTCAAGCCGACCGCCGGCCGGGTCCTGCTGGGCGGCGTGCCGATCGCGACGCTCGACCGGAGCGAGATCGCCCGACGCCTCGCGGTTGTCCCCCAGCAGACGGCCCTGCCGTTCGCGATGAAGGTCGAGGAGGTCGTGGCGCTCGGGCGGCTGCCGCACGAGGATCCCCTGCGGGGCACGCGGCCGGCGGACCGGGCGGCGACCGCCGCCGCGATCGAGCGGGTCGGCGTCGGGCACCTGCTCGGCCGCGATGCGCGCGAGCTGTCACTGGGAGAGCGGCAGCTCGTCCTCCTCGCGTTGTCCGTCGCCCAGGGGGCGCCCGTGATGCTGCTCGACGAGCCGACGGTCCATCTCGACCTGCGACACCAGGTCGAGGCGATGGAGCTCCTCGCCGACCTCAACGAGCGGGACGGCACGGCGCTCGTCGCCGTCCTCCACGACCTCGGCCTCGCGGCACACTTCTTCCCGCGGCTGGTCGTGATCGACCACGGCCGGATCGTCGCGGACGGCCCCCCGGCCACGGTGCTCACCGACGAGCTCATCCGCGAGGTGTTCAGCGTCGAGCCCGCGCTCGTCCGACTCGCCGCGACCGCCACGCGCGGGCGGGCATGATGGCTGCGATGCGGATCGCCGAGTTCGATCTGGAGCGGTTCTTCGCCCGGCACGAGTTCGCCGTCCGCCACCTGCTGTGCGCGTCGGACGTCGAGGGCTGGTCGATGGCCGACCTCCTCGCCCTGGCCGACGACGAGACGAGGACGCTCTGGGAGCGCCTGACGCTCGGCTATACGGAGGCGCCGGGGCACCCGCTCCTGCGGGCCGAGATCGCCTCCCTCTACGAGACGATCGCGGCGGACGAGGTGCTCACGTTCAGCGGCGCCGAGGAGGCGATCTACGTCGCCGCGAACGTGCTCCTCGGGCCCGGCGACCACGCGATCGTCACGTGGCCCGCGTACCAGAGCCTCCACGAGGTCGCCCGCTCGACGGGCGCCGACGTGACACTCCACGAGCTGCACGCGAGTGACGGGTGGGCGATCGACGTCCAGCGGCTGCGCGAGCAGGTGACGCCGCGGACGCGGCTGATCGTCGTCAATGCGCCGCACAACCCGACCGGGATGCTCCCCGACGAGGCGACGTACCGCGAGGTCGCCGCGATCGCCGCCGAGGCGGGCGCGACGCTGTTCAGCGACGAGGTCTATCGCTTCCTCGAGGTCGAGCCGGCGGCGCGGTTGCCCGCGGGCGCCGACGTGGCCGGCCACGGGGTCAGCCTCGGCGTCATGTCCAAGTCGTTCGCGATGGCCGGCCTCCGGATCGGCTGGCTCGCGACGCACGACCGTCGGCTGCTCGACGCCGCTGCCCGGTACAAGGACTACCTCACGATCTGCTCGTCCGCCCCGTCGGAGATCCTCGCGCTGATCGCGCTGCGTGCCCGCGACGAGGTCATTGCCCGCAGCCGAGCCATCACGGCGCCGAACCTGGGGCTCCTCGACAGCTTCTTGGAGCGCCAGGCCGGCCATTTCGAGTGGGTCCGGCCGCGCGGTGGCTCGATCGGCTTTCCCGCGCTGGCCGCCCACATCCCGATCGACGCCTTCGCCCAGAACCTCCTCGACGAAGAAGGGGTACTCCTGGCACCGGGGTCGCTGTTCGGCCACCCCGGCAACCACTTCCGCGTCGGCTTCGGGCGCGCCGGCTTTTCCCAGGGCCTCGAGCGGTTCGAGGCGTACGTCGAGCGGACGCTGTGATGGGCGAGGACGATGGACACGTGGATCTACTTCATCCACCCGCCGCGGGACGATTTCGCCGAGACGATGACCGAGGCCGAGGGCGAGGCATGGGGCCGCCACTGGGCGCGGATCCAGCGGCTCTACCTGGAGGGCCGGATCATCCTCGTGGGACCGACGCTGGGACGCGTGAACACGGGGATCTGCATCTTCGAGGCGGACGATGAGGACGCCGCGCGCAGGATGATGGACGAGGACCCGGCGATCGCCGAGGGCTTCGCACGCGGTGAGCTGCGGCCGATCCGCGTGTCGCTTCTCCGCGGCCGTGACGAGGCTGCCGTCCGGGAGCGCCTCGGCGCCTGACGCGGTCCGCTTTGGGACCCCAGGGGACGTCTACGGGACCCGCGGTACCTCGGGCAGCCGCGCGAACGCGTCCATGAACCTGCCCATCATCTTCGTCGCGGCCACGAGGTCATCGATGCGGATGTTCTCGTCGGGCGCGTGCGCGCGGCAGTCGGCTCGACCCGCTCCGAGCGTGGTTGCCGGAACGCGGTGCCGGGCGCAGACCTGGTACATCGGCACGGTCCCGGGGAACGCCACACCGACGCTCGCCTCCATGCCGGCGACCTGTGACGAGACGGCGGCTGCGGCCTGGACAACGGGGTTCGACGGCGGTGTCCACCACGCCGGCTCGGATTCGCTCACGCGCAGCCGGATGTCGCCGAAGCCGCGTTCGTCGAGGTGGCGGCGGAGCGCCGCGACGACGACGCCCGGGTCCTGGTCGGGAACGAGCCGGATGTCGAGGCGCGCGTGCGCCTCGGCCGGCGTGACGGTCTTCGGCGTCGCGTCGATGTGCCCCGACCACAGGCCCTGGAGGTTGAGGGTCGTCGAGAACGTGAGCGCGTGGACCGCGTCCGTGCCCTCGATACCGCCGTTGAGGCGTTCGATCTCCCAGTCGTCGCGGATGTCGTCGAGCATCGAGAGGTCCTGGGCCGCGATGATCGCCAGCTGATCCTCGGTCGGCGTCCGCGCCCCGGCGTCGAGGCCGGCGACCACCGGCCGCAGCTCGTCGTCCCACAGCGTCGCGAGGGCTCGCACCAGCCGGTGGCCGGCGTTCGGGAGCACGACCGACAGGCTCGAGTGGGCGTCGTGGGCCATCGTCTGCGCGATCAGCTCGAGCACGACGATGCCCTTTCCGCCGCCCTGCACCGCCGGCCGCCCCGCGAGGTCGAGCTCGCCGCCCTCGATGAGCGCGGCGTCGGCGTCACGCAGCCGTGGCCGGAGGTCGAGCAGCTCGTCGAGGTGGACGGACCCCGTCTCCTCCTCGCCCTCGACGAGGTGTCGGACCCGGCATGGAAGCGACCCGAACGCCTCGGTCCATGCCTCCAGCGCCCAGATCCGCGGCAGCAGCTCGCCCTTGTTGTCGGTGGCGCCGCGCGCCCAGATCCGGTCGTCCCGCACGGCGGGGTTGTAGGGTCCGCTCGTCCACAGCTCGAGCGGCGCCGCGGGCTGGACGTCGTAGTGGCCGACGCTCGCGAGGGTCCGCGGCCCGTCACCCAGCTCGCCCACGACGAGCGGCGGGACGCCATCGCCGATCTGGAGCACCTCCACCTCGCAGCCGGCCCGCCGCAGGCGCGCTGCGGTCCAGTCGGCCGCCGCGCGGAGGTTCACGCGGTCACCGCCTTCCGACGGGATGCGGCAGAACTCGAGGAGCTCGTCGATCCAGTCCTCGAGGCGGTCCTCGATCACGGCGTCGAAGCGCGAGAAGTCGGTCATGTCGGTCCCCGGCCTGCCCACGGATGTGCGATGGACGCGACGTCGGGCGCGATCAGCTGCGTTTGCGGGCGAGGTCGAGGAACGGTAGCTCCACGACGGTTGCCGCGACCTGACCGCGGCGGCCCTCGACGGTCCACTCGACCTGCAGCCTCGACCCCGTTCGCTCGTATCGAGGCGGCACGGACGCCAGGGCGATCGCCTGCTTGAGGAGCGGGCTCCAGCCATGCGAGGTTGCCTTGCCGACCTGCCTGCCGCCGTCGAACACCGGGATGTGGCTGCGGTCGGTGCTCGCGGAGATGGCCGGCGGGAGACCCTGGAGCGTGTACAGGCCCTCGATGTCGTACCAGTCGAGCTGGAGGCCCACGAGCCTGCGTGCCGGGCCGCCGCGCGCCTGCTCCGCCTGGAGCGCGCGCCGCCCGACGTAATCCGCCTTGTCGAACGTCACGAGCTTCCCGAGCCCGATCTCGTACGGGCTGTAGTTCTGCTCGGGGTTCATCGCGTGCCGGGCGCTCGTGTAGTCGACCTCGAGCAGGATGAGCCCGGCCTCGAGCCGCGTCACGTCGAGCGCGAGCATCCCCGCGGGCCGGATCGCGTACGCCTTCCCCGCCTCGAACACCGCGTCCCACACCGCCTCGGCGGCCTTGGCCGGGATCCACAGCTCGTACCCGAGGTCGCCGGTGTAGCCGGTGCGGCTCACGTCGACGGCCTTGCCCGCGATCCTCGTCGCGCGGCGGCGGAAGTAGCGCACGTCGGCCCAGTCCTCGCCCGTCGCGGCCTCGAGGACGGCGCGGCTGAGCGGGCCCTGGAGCGCGAGTGCCGCCACCTCCTCGGTCACGTCGTCGATCGTCACGTCAAGGCCGGCGGCGTTCTGGTGGAGCCATCGCGACTGGGGGTCCGCCGCGGTCCAGCGGAGCTCCTGCTCGCCGACGCGATGGACCGTGCCGTCGTCGATGACCTTGCCGTGCTCGTCGCACCAGGGCGTGTAGTAGACCTGGCCCACCTTGAGCTTCGTCGCGTCGCGGGTGATGACGCGGTCGGCCAGCGCGATCGCGTCGGGGCCGGTGATCCGGTACTTGTACAGGGGGCTCACGTCGATGACGGCGGCCGCCTCGCGGATCGCGTTGTACTCGATGTCATGCGCGTCCGCGTACGCCGCGGACGCGTAGAAGCCGGCCCATTCCCGCCACTGCATCTTCCGGTTGAGGGGCGCAGTCCTGGGATGGAACGCGGTTCCGACGCTCACGGGCTCCTCCTGCTGTGACGGGCCTGAGTATGCAGGAGACCGATCCGGTCGGGACCGTTTCATGCCTCACCACTGGCGCCGTCGTGGTGCCTCGGCCGGCCGTGGAGGCTCGCCCGCGTTCGCCACGGACCGCGTGGTTTCCTCAGCGCGCGTTTCGGCACGGACCGCCGTGGTCCGTCGCCCCCCGCCGTCGGCACATAGTCAAGGCACGACTGCACGTCGCGGAGATCGACCGCCGACAGGCGCACCTT
Source organism: Candidatus Limnocylindrales bacterium (assembly GCA_035264305.1). GTDB lineage: Bacteria > Chloroflexota > Limnocylindria > Limnocylindrales > CSP1-4 > CAIXZV01. Next base: position 39,391 of record DATFQL010000307.1, read on the forward strand.
TCCGTCAGCGAGTCACCACGCGCGCCGCTGTCACCTGCGGGGCCGAGTCGAGGCAGGGATCGGTGACTGCAGTCGTGCTCTGACTC
>DATFQL010000308.1:0-8117 GCA_035264305.1 Candidatus Limnocylindrales bacterium
GCCCGCCGGAACGCGTCCGACCCGGCCGGCGTGAAGCCCGCGACGTCGATCGCGATCCGCATGACCTGCTCCTGGTAGAGGATGACGCCCAACGTGTCGTGCAGGATCGTCTCGAGGCTCGGGTGGAGGTAGTGGACGGGCTCGATCCCCTGCTTGCGGCGGAGGTACGGGTGGACGGCGTTCCCCTGGATGGGGCCGGGGCGGATGATCGCCACCTCCACGACGAGGTCGTCGAGGCTCTGCGGCCGCGACTTCGGCAGCGTCTGCATCTGCGCCCGCGACTCGACCTGGAACACGCCGACCGTATCCGCCGCCTGGAGCATCTCGAACACCTCGGGGATCTCCTCGGGGATCCGGTCGAGGTCGAGGCACACCGCGCAGTCGTGCTCGATGAGCTGGATGCACTCGTCGATCGCGGCGAGCATGCCGAGCCCGAGCAGGTCGAGCTTGATCAGCTTCATCGTCTCGACGTCCCGCTTGTCGTACTGGACGACGACCCGGTTGGGCATCGTGGCGCGCTCGAGCGGCGCGATGTCGATGAGCGGCGCCGCGGTCACCAGCATCCCGCCGGTATGGATCGAGAGGTGCCGCGGGAAGCCGTCGATGCGCGCGCACAGCTCGAGCCAGCGCTCCCAGTCGGACAGGCCTGCGACCGAGGCGTCATGACGGCCCTCCTCGTGGAGACGCATCTCCGCGACCGGCGCGAGGCGGGCGACGCTCGAGGAGCGGTCCCTGGTCGCCGCGACGGCGTCCCGGGCACGCGACCGGCGCGCGGCGTCATCCCGAGCCCAGCGACGGGCGGCCGGGCTCTCGTCGCCGGGGCCACCCCGGTCGTCGGCCGCGTCCGTGCGCTCGTCGATGACGCGGTCGAGGGCCGACACGCCGCCGATGGGCAGGTGCCCGGCGACGGCGTCCGCGCCCCGGTCCCAGCGCCGCTCGGCCGGCAGCAGGACGCCTGACTCGGGGTCGACCCGGCGGGCGAGCTCGCGGTCATCGTGCGCCCGGGCCGCGGCGAGATCGGCCTCGCGCTGCTGCTGGATACGCGCCGCCTGCTCACGCGTGGGACCCCGCCGTGCCACCTGTGTCGGCGGTCCGTCGCGCAGCCACCGGATGCTTACGGCTGAGTCGCCGGGGCCGCCCTCGTCGTCGGGCGGAGGCGCGGGGGTCGGCCCCGGCGCAAGCTCCCCCACCTGCCGGCGGAGCCACGCATCCGCCACGTCCCCACCGATCCAGCGCTCCCCGCCCGCCGCACCCTCGCCATGCGTCTCGTCCCCCGGGCGGGCCTGGCGTCCGTTCCCGTGCTCCGCGGCGAGGTCCGCGCCGAACCGGCCGCCTCGAGCGTGGTTCAGCTGGCCCATCGCGTCGGTCAGCCCCCGCTCGCGAGCGAGCGTCGCAGCCGTTGTCAAGGCGGTCTCCTCCGCGATGCTCCGGTCGGTCCGTGTCGCCCCGTCCGCGCCCTCGCCCGGACGCGCGAAGAACTGGGCGAACCCGCCCTCTGCCTCGAGGTCGCGCCGGACCATCACGGAGTCGTACGTCTCGAGCGCCTTGGCGACCCGGTCGACGAGCGGCCGCGGGAACCCGAGCGCATATCCCACCTCGCGGACGGCGGACCTCGCCCGGTACGTGACGAGGTTGCAGACCATCCCCGTGTGCTCCGCCCCGTACCGCTCGTAGACGTACTGGATGACCTCCTCTCGCCGCTCGGAGCTGAAGTCGATGTCGACATCCGGGTATGCCGTCCGGCCCTCGTTGATGAACCGCTCGAACAGGAGCTCGTGGCGGATCGGGTCGACCCGGGTGATCCCGAGCACGTACGCGACGATCGAATCCGCGGCGCTCCCCCGCCCCTGTGCAGGGATCCGGTTCTCCTTCGCGAAGCGCATCAGGTCCCAGCAGATGAGAAAGAACTCCGCGAGGCCGGTCTTGCCGATCACCTCGAGCTCGTGCGCGAGCTGGCTGACGACCGCGGGCGTCAGCGGGTGGTATCGGCGGCGTACCCCCTCCCAGCACAGCTCCGACAGGTGACTGAATGGCGTCTGGCCCTTCGGGACCGGGAACCCCGGGAACCGGTAGCGCTCGAAGGCGAGCTCGACCTGGCAGCCGGCGGCGATCTCGCTCGAGGCCGCGATCCCTTCACGCCAGCGGCGAGCGAGGACGGGGTCCGCGTCGATCGTGGACGGATCCGCCGGTGGGAGCCCCAGCAGCTCGAGCTCGCCCTTGAGATACGACTCGCCGTCCCGACGACGCAGGTCGGCGAGCTGGGCGAGCGACCGGCCGTGGCGGATCGCGGTCAGGACGTCCTGGAGCTCGCGGCCCTCGGGACGCGCGTAGTGGACATCGTTCGTGACGACGACCGGGAGCCCCAGCTCCTCCGCGAGGCGCGCCGTCTCCGACGCGAGCCAGTCGTCGTCGGGCAGGAGGTGGTGCGAGAGCTCGAGAACGAAGCCCGACGTCCCCGCGGACTCGCCCGTCCCGAACAGCTTGGCGTACCGCTCGGCGAGCGCCCGCGCGCCCTCCCGGTCTCCGGCGCGGAGGCGCCGGGCCAGCTCGCCGTCGCGACAGCCGGACAACGCGACGACGCCCTCCCGGTTCGCCTCGAGCAGCTCGTGCGTGAACTGCGGCACCGCCTTCGTCCCGGCAAGGTTCGCCCGCGACACGAGCCGGCACAGCGATCGCCATCCCGTCGCGTCTCGCGCGAGCAGGACCAGGTGCGGGCCGCGCTGGGAGTCCCCGACGCCACGATGATCCTCCTTCACGACGCGACGATGGCCCGGAAGGCGGGCGCGATCGGGACGCGGTCGCTGTGGCCGGCCGTCAGTCACGACCGGCGGCTCGTCATGGATCCGGGGGCGACGCCCGGGCCGCCACGTGCGGCGGGCCGGCACGACGATCCCGGCCGGGTCGGGAACACCCGCGTCGAGCAGCTCGACCTCGAGCCCCACCACCGGATGGAGCCCGGCGGCCTCCGCCGCGGTCGAGAACCGGACGGCGCCGTAGAGCCCCTGGTGATCGGTGAGCCCCAGCGCCGGCATCCCGAGCTCGACGGCGCGCGCGACGAGATCGTCGGGTGCCGACGCGCCGTCGAGGAACGAGAAGTGGCTGTGGCAGTGGAGCTCGGCGTATCCGGCCACGCAACGGTCTCCGGGGGGCGGGGCTGGACAGCATAGAACACGCGTTCTATTGCCGCCACTCACGGTCAGTGGTCCGGCCTGTCGATCCCACCTTCGTGCCCCCGCCGAGCGGGACCAATCGCCGGTGGGCCGACGCAACCGAATCCGGCCATCGTGCGTCTCATGCCCGTGATCGCCGATCCGACGCCCCATCCGCGCCGCTTCATCGCCTTCGAGCTCGTCCTCCGCGCGATCGAGATCGCCGCCGTCGCCGTGCTCCTGCTCTGGATCCTGCCCGTGATCGCGGAGGCGGCCGGGTAGCCACCAACCATCATCGGTTCCGCGGCCCTGGGGGGACGTCGGAACGATCGTGGCGGCGGCCGTTGCGATGGCGACCGCCGACCTCTCGCAGGAGCTGGGCAGCCCGGTGACCGTCGAGGACCCTCGTCGCTGGGGCGGCGAGGGTCCTCGCGTTCCGGGCTACGATGCATCCGATGACCCCCGTCACGCCGCGTCCCGCCGCCCATCTGGCGCTCGCGGCGGTTGTCATGAGCATCGCCGCCGCCTGCGGCGGGGCGCCGGCGTCCTCCGCGCCGTCCTCGGCGGCAGCGTCCCTCGCCGCCGTCGGGCCGGCAACCGTCGGGCCGGCCGTCACGCCGGCATCGTCGCCCACGTCCGCGCCCTCCCTCACGCCGGTGCCCGGCGCGCAGTCCAACGCCCCGGATCCGGTCGGCACGCGCATCCCCACGACGCAGACCGACTGGGGCGAGATCCTCGACCGGCTCCCGGCCACGTTTCCGATCTACCCCGATGCCGGCATTGCCGAGTTTGGCGACGAGGTCGTGAGCGGATCGTTCGAGGCGCCCGTCGATGTCGCTCCGCTCGTGGCCTGGTACACCGACGCGCTCAGCGAGCGGGGCTATGCCGTGGACACCGGCGACCCGCTCGAGGATGGCAGCCGGGTCATGGACGTCACGGCGGACCTCCCCGAGTGCCGCATGCAGCTGGCCTTTCGTCCCGCGGACGGATCGACGATCATGACCGTGCTCGTCGCGTCCGCGTGTGCGAACGGCACCGGCTGACGACCCGGAGGATCAGGAATGGGGCCGAAGCGGAGCGACGTCGTGGGCGCGGGCCTGCTCGCCCTCGTCCTGGTGGTGCTCGTGGTGCTCGTCGTGCTCGCGGCGCTCCCCAGCTGACAGGCAGCGAGGCGGGACCGCGCGGCCGCAACACTTCGCGCAGCTGCGGCGTCTATGCTGCTGCCGACCGGCCGGGAGCCCGGTCATGGATGGGGGTATCCCAGCGGTGCAGTCTGCTCGACCGCGAGACCTCGGGGCGCTCGCCCTGGTCCTGGCGGTGTTCCTCGTGCTCTTCGTCATGTCGATCACGCTCGGGTCGCCGGCCATTCGCTGACGGGTCCGCCTCCGTCCCCGGTCGGCTGCCGCCGTCCGTCGTCGGTGAGGCGGGCGGTCGCTCGGGGAGACATGCATCGCGGCCCGGTCCGACCGGTCGGCGCCAGTCTCTAGTCGTACAGCCGTTCCAAATGCCACGTGCCGGCGACCCGGTCGAGGTACACGAGCGCGAGCCAGCTGCGGCCGACGACCTTGAAGTAGTCGCGGGCGATCGGCTCCCGCCACCACGACTCCTCGACGCGCCAGCGGTTGCACACCTCGACCGGCTCCCGGCGCCCGTTCCACGAGAACGCCACGAGGCGGCCCGTCGCGTCCAGCTCCGCGTCGATCGCCGGATGCTCCCGCAGCAGCCGGGTCACCGGTAGTCCTCCCATGGCTTCTCGCCGGTGACCGCGGCACCTGCCACCGGCGTCCACCGCGAGCGGGTCTCGGGCAGCGGGGCGTCGGGATCGGTGATCTCCACCCGCCGGACGCGGTCCGCCCCGAACGCGATCGCCAGCCGCGCCAGCTGCCATGCGAGCCGGGCGTCGCGGGCGGCCTGCGGAACGAACAGCGGCAGCTGCGTGCCGGCCGCGGCTTCGACGAGCCCGAGCTCGAGCTCGAGCCGCCCGACGGCCGCGAGCGGAGGCTGCTTCTCGAGCCGCGCGACGAGCAGCCGCTCGATCGCCTCGGCGTCGGAGGTGGGCTCCGGAAACCGCTGCTCGAAACGCAGCACGTCGGGCGTTCCACGGGGGGCGAACGCGAGGTCGTGGGCGACGACGAGGCGGGCGAGGCCCGCGGCCTGGCCTCGTGCATCGAGCTGGTCGGCCAGCGCCGCGGCAAGCCGGCGGAGGACGAACCGGATTGCCTCGAGGCCCTCGGCTGGCGGGTCGAGCGGCAGCCCGAGCAGCATCCGCTCCGGTGCCCGGCGAGGCCGGAACCGCTCCGTCTCCTCGCCCCGTGCGCGCGTATGGAGCCGCGCACCCTCGTCGCCGAACCGCGCGACGACGGCGGAGCGGGGCAGGTCCGCGACGGATCCGATCGTTCGCAACCCGAACCGGGCGAGCCTCGCCCGGATCTCGGGATCGCGGGTCAGGAGGCGCGCGGGGTAGGGCGCCAGGAAGCGGGCATCGTCGCCGGGCGGGACGAGGATCGGGCAACCGCCCTCGCCGGCGTGCGCGGCGGCCACGCCCGCGGCGAAGCTCGTCCCGGCGATCCCGGCCTTCGGCGCGCCGGGGAGGACCGGTTCGAGCGCCTCCCCCATCCGGGCGACGAGCCGCTCCTCGATCCCCCAGAGGCGGGTCAGCCCGTCGACGTGGACCGCGATCCGCCCGAACGCCTGGTCGGTGACGTCGCTCGTGCCGGCGATGCCCGGGCTGAAGGCGGCAAGCCGCGCGCAGGCAGCCTCGACGGCGTCGCGGTCGGCGTCAGGGTCGGGGTCGAGGAAGGTCGCCTCGGGCGCCAGCCGGTGGGCGCTCCCGAGCGGCAGCCCGCGACGCACACCGAGCGCCCGGGCGAGCGGGTCCGCGTCGAGGACGATCGCGTCCGTCCACGGCTGCCCGCCGAGGACGATCGGGCCGGACGGCACCGAGCCGGAGGGGCGCCGTGATCGAGCCCCCATCCGCTGAAGCGCGAGGCGGAGGGGAAGATGAGGCCAGAGGAGGTGCAGCAGGCGCATCGGAATCAGGCGATACGTGGGGGCCTTTCAGGCAGGTGATCGAGGGTGGTGAGGCGGATGCGGGTTCCGTGAGGGGCGGTGCCACGCCCGCGACGGCCGGCGCGATCCCGCCCGGTGGGGCGAGCGGCTCGGGGGGCGTCGTTCTCGACACGTCCTCGTGCGCGGCGGAGCGGCCCGACGCGTGGAGCCCGTCGAGGAGCGCGTCGCGGAGAAGGCACGCGTCACGCGTCCCGCCGTCGGCATACAGGATCTCGACGTCGGCCCGACGACCCGGCGGCCCGTAGCGGTTCCGCTCGACCGTCACGGCGCTCCGCCGGCCGACGACGTCCCGCCCGAGCCGGATCCAGCCCTCGGGACGAAGCTCGAGCCGGAGACCGCTCGCCTCCTCGACCGCCGCCGCGAGCGATCGCCCCAGCGTGACGGGCTCGAGCAGCACGAGCAGCGTGCCTGCGCGCCGGGCGAGCGCGGCGAGCCGGCCCAGCCGATCCCCGACCCTCGCCCGCGCGACCGCCGGGTCCCGTCCGTCGGGCAGGTCCATGACGAGCAGATCGACGGTCCGCGCCGCGAGGAGCGAGCCAGCCATCGCGAGCGCCTCCTCGAGATCGGCCGGCATGAGCACCACGAGCCACTCGGGCCGGACGCCGCGACTCACCGCCTCGACGGGGTCGAAGGCGCGGGCGAGGTCCAGCCACGCCACGATGGAGCCCGAGGCCTGGGCCTCTGCCGCGAGCCGCAGTGCGAGCGTGGTCTTGCCCGAGCTCGCGTCACCGCGGAGCGCGACCGTTGCAGAACGGGGCAGCCCCCCCGTCGCGAGGATGGCATCGAGCGCGGGGAACCCGGTGGAGACGATCCGCGCGTCTGCATCGTCGGCGGGACGGCCCGGGCGAGACGGCGTCGGCGCGAACGTTGCGGGGCCGGGGACGGCGACCGGGCGAGGCGGTGGTTCCTCGGACCCGGCGGCCTCCAGCGGAACGACGACTCTCGCGAGGGCGCCCTCGGTGTCGTAGGCGACGCGCTCCGATTCGTTCGCCCCGCCTGGCAGCCCGAGGTCTCCGCCGCGCCGGGGAGCTGCGTTGCCCCAGCGCGCCTGGAGCGTCGCGAGCGCCTCGGAAACGTCGGATGCGCGGCTCATCGGACGTCGAATAATAGAACGGATGTTCTAGTGGGTCAAGGTCGGAGTCGGACGCGGACGGGCAGCCGAGGAACGCGACTACCCCGCCAGCGCGAGCACCAGCAGCCCGGTCGCGAGCATCCCGAGGCCAACCCACTGCGACGGCCGCAGCCGTTCGCCGAGGAAGGCGACCGCCACCAGCACCACGAGCGCCGGCCCGAACGAGCTCGCGAGGCCGACGAGCCACGTCTCGGCAACCTCGAGCCCGATCGTGTAGGCCACGAACCCGAGCAGGTCGCACACGCCGGCCACGAGGACCAGGCCCGCGGCACGCCGCCCGAACCCACCCTGGGGACCCAGCAGCGCCCCCAGGGGTCCGTCCCGCCACGCGAGTGCGAGGACAAGGAGCAGCACGCCGACGGTCGTGTTGGACACGCGCGACCCGAGCATCACCGGCAGCCAGCCGTATTCCTTGATCGGCCCCGCGAGCGCGACGGTGAGGATGGCGAACAGCGCCATCGTCACGAGCGCGACCAGCACGCCCGGCCCGACGATCCGCGTGTCGCGGATCGACCCACCGAGCACGAGGCCGGTGAGCACGATCCCGGCGGTCGCGACGGCCGCGCCCAGCGCCTGGACGGGGGCGAGCGATTCGCCGCGGAACACGACCGCGAGCACGACCGTGAGACCCCCGTACGCCGCGACGACCGGCGACACGACGCTGATCGGGCCGATCCGGAGGGCCGCATAGAACGACAGGTACGCGACAGCCGCGAACGTTCCGAGGAACAGGCCCATGGCGACGCCGGGCAGGGTGGTCGCGCCGA
>DATFQL010000309.1:0-3525 GCA_035264305.1 Candidatus Limnocylindrales bacterium
GTCCTCGACCGGCTCGTGATCGTCGGAATGCGCTCCGTCGTGTGGCCGTTCGCCGGACTCCTCAGCGCCGATCCCGTGCGGTCGCTCGGCGCGCTGCTGGTGGTCGTCGCGTGCGCGACCATCGCCCTGTTGCAGGGCAGCCGCATCGAACGGCGCTCGGTCGCCTTCGTCCTCGGCTCGGTGGCATGGGCCGTGCTCGCGCTCGCGATCGCCGCCCCGAGCCTGGCCGTGATCGTCGCCGGCCTGCCCAACGACCACTACCACGCGTTCCTGGATCCGCTGCTCATCGCCGTCGTGGGAGCCGGAATTGCCCGGTTGCTGACCCTTGCGACCAGGACCCGGGCGGTGGACGCGCGCACGCCTGGATGGGCGCCGGCCCTGGCCGCGGGCGCGTTGCTCGTGGCACTCGCCGGCATCGCGGTGAGCGCATGGCCGCCCCGGGAATCCCCCGACGGCGGCTGGCGTTCGGCGGCCCGAGACGCGGCCGCGATCGCCGCGTTGGGCGACGGCGACCGGTACGCCCTCGCCGGGATCCCGGCGTTCAAGACGCTGAACGCGGTGCGCTTCCCACTCGAGCGCCTCGGATCCTCACCCGCGGGCCCGGAGGCGGTCACCGGCGCCGACCCGCCCCCGACGATCGTCATCGTGTGCGACCCCCTGTTCACGTCCGTAATGGCTGCGGCGTGCGGCGGTCCCGCGGAGCGGGCGTGGCTCGAGGGCCAGGGCATCGTGCCGGAGCAGGTCCGCCTCGTCCAAGGCGGCCCGCGACGCGTGATCACGAGCTGGCGGATCGGGCCTTAAATGCGAACGCCGGCCCCTGCAGACCGGCGTTCGCTGTCCCCGAGACCCGGACGTGGAGGGACGCCCGGATCGTGCCCTGGAAGATGCGTTAGGAGCGGCCGGGCGTCCGAGCCGGCGGCCTGACGGCCGGACGCGGCGCGCCGTAGCGCGGCGTTGGGGCCGTGCTCCGGTAGACGGTGGGCGTAGCGACGGTGGCCTGCATCGACGGGCGACCGTAGACGCTCCCCGCCGTCGTGACGGACCCGTTGCCGCCGACGCCCGGCTCGTTCGTGGAGCCGACGCTGGAGTAGGTCCGCGCGAAGCGGCGAACCCGAACGGCCAGGTAGTACTCCATGATCTGCCGGACCTGCGGCTCGGACAGGGCCTCGTCGGCGCGCAGGGCGTACTCGACCCGAGCCGTGGGGTTCTGCGGCCCGACGGACACGACCCCGAGCGCGGTGCTCGTATCGGAGTCGTCGCGGATCTCGCGCAGGCCACGGGCAAGCTTGGTCGCCGTGCCGAGCGACGGCATCCGGTCGCCGCGGATCAGGCGGGAGATCGTCGAGTGATCCACGCCGGACTGCTGCGCGAGCTGGCGCTGCGACATCTTCTTGGCCTTGAGCTGTGCTCGAAGCCATTCGTTGAACGCGCGGCCGTTGTCGGTCGTCATGGTCGCCTTGGGCTGGGGCTTGCCCCACACGGCGTGCGGGTCGAGTGCAGTGTCGAGCCGATCGAGCCGCTCCTGAATCACCCGTTCGTACTCGCGGGTGGTGTCAGCGTGTCGCCACCGCGTGGGGTTCGGTGACGTCGCGAGCGGTACGGGCGTGACCCATCCGGCGCCCGTGCCCGTACCTGGCCGACGTGTGGCCGGCGGCGCGCCCTGTCAGCCCGGGACTGCCGCCGGCCCGTGCACGTGCTGGAGGCCTTCGCCCTTCGGCTTGCCCGAGAACAGGTACAGGATCGATCCGAACACGATGACCGAGAACACGCTGATGACGCGATCCAGGAGCGCGATGGCCGTGGCCTCGGGGAGCGGGACGCCGTACACGAGCGTGAGGATCCCGACGATGCCCGCCTCGACGATGCCGAGGCCGGCGGGGCTGAGCGGGACGGCGGTCAGCAGCGACCCGATCAGTGCGACGAACACGGCGCCCGAGATCCCCAGCTCCACATCGGGGAAGCCGAGCGCCTTGACGACGAAGAACAGGCGCAGGGACTCGGTCATCCAGATCGCGACGCCGACAACGCCCAGGACCGGCAGCTGGCGCCGCTGCAGCGCGCCGAACACGCCTTCCTCGAACCGGTCGTAGAACTCGACGATGCGATGGGGCAGCGGCAGGGCAACCATGATGCGGCGGCCGAAGTTGCGCAACGTGAACAGCGCGAGCGCGAGCAGCACGATGATCACGACCGCGACCCCGAACACGGCCTGGATCTCCGGCGGCAGCCCGCTCCGGAAGCTCCAGTACCCGGCCGCGATGCCCATCAGCGCGATCGTGAAGATGTCCAGGATCCGCTCGATGAACACGGTCCCGAAGGTCCGGCTCAGCGACGCGTCGCTGTTGATGCGCAGCAGGTACGCCCGGTAGACGTCGCCGAGCTTCGCCGGGATGAGGCAGTTGATCAGCCACGACAGGTAGAGGATCTCGGTCGAGTCCCGGAGGCCGATCCGGAATCCGGTCCCCTGGAGCAGCATCGCCCAGCGCTTGCCGCGCAGCGGGAACCCGAGGTAGAACACGCCGAACGCCACGAGGATGAGCAGCGGATCGGCTCCGGCGATGAGGCCGGGCACCTTCGACAGCGCTTCGCGGTTGAGTCCGACGAACACCACGAAGATCGCAAGCGGGACGAGGATGGATACGATCGTCTTCGTCTGGCGGAGCCGCGCGCCGAGGGACACCCGCTCGACGGCGTCGGCGTTCAGGTCGCCGGCGGGGAGATCGATCTCGCCGTTCGAGGCGGGAGGCTGCGGCGCGTCGGGCACGGGAGGCTCACTCATGCGGTTCCCTCGCTCGTGGCGGAGGGCGGCGGCACGCGCCGGTTCCCCCGGGCGCGGTTGATCAGCTTCGCGAGAGGCGTGAGGGTCCGCACGATATACGAGGCGCGCCCGGGCACAAGCTCGACATTCGTCAGGGCGGCGAGCAGCCCTTGGGGGGTCGACGGGTCCACGTTGAGCGCGGTGTAGGCGACGCCCACTTCGAGGACGCTGTGCGCGTCGCTGACGGCGATCCCCGGCAACCCCATGTCGCGGGCGAACTGCTGCGCTCGCTCGTTCCCGCTGCCGCCGACGACGCGGGCGTTGTGCGCCTCCACCCAGTCGACGAGCTGGGCCATGCCCTCGAGCCGCGGGTCCGTGAGCATCGAGCCACGGAACCGGTCGAATGGATGCGGGATGCCGATGAGCCCGCCCTGCGCCCGGACCGCCTCGATCGTCTCCCGCGCAGGCCGGTGCGGGTCGACTGCCCGCTCGAGAAACAGCGCGATCAGGTCCCCGTCGACCGTGTGGACCTCCTCGCCCACGATGACCGTAAGCTCCGCCGGCGCCGCATCCCGCGCCCGAAGCGCACCGTCGATCCGGTCGTGATCCGTGATCGCCAGATGCGTGAGCCCGCGAGTCGCCGCCGCCGTGACCACCTTCCGCGGATCGCTCAACGAATCAAACGACGCGTTCGTATGACAGTGCAAATCGACGAAGTACCGGCTCATCCCCTACCTCCACCCAACCTGAGGGGGTTGCGGCGGGCG
>DATFQL010000310.1:0-3097 GCA_035264305.1 Candidatus Limnocylindrales bacterium
CGAGCGTGCGCCGCCACAGCCGGCCGCGACCAACAGGGCAGCGGCGAGGGCGAGGGCGAGGGCGAGGGCGAGGGCGAGGGATCTGTACCTGGTATGCACGTGCGCGTCGGAGCCTCCTGGCCGGGCCCGCGTACCGGGTCCGGAATCAGCAATGCCGCCCTCGGGAAACCGGGGACGGCATCGACGCGTGCGGGCCTGCTTCCTACACCGGTACGAACCGGATCAGGTTCCGCGGGTCTGTGGTCTGAACCACTCTCTCAGCGCATACGGCGCTCCCCGGAGGCGGATCTTCAGTTGTCGGGCGAGTCTACACCGCGGTCATCGGATCGGCGTGGATGTCGGCCTCGACCCGGTGCGCGTCGTGATGTTCGTCGTGCTCCGCGTCGTGATGGACCGACCGCGTGCCACGCACGGCGATGCCCTGCGCCCCGAGCCACGAGACGACCTCGGCCAGCACGTGCTCGTGCTCGGGCTCGTGGTGGCATTCGTGTCGCAGCCCCTCGTGCACGTGGCGCGTGACGTCGGGCAGCCGCGCGAACGGCTCGCTGGCGGCTACGGGCACGATCGGGTCGGCGGAGCCGTGGAACACGTACGTGGGCATCCGCATCGAGTCGGCGGTGGCAAGCCTGGCGTTGACCCGATCCTGCTCGCCGAACGCCTCGGCGCCGAAGCGGACGGTGGACGAGCTCGTGTTGAGGGGGTCGGCGTCGGCCCGGATCCGCACCGCGGGATCCCGCGACAGCCCGTCCCTCGGAAGGTCGTGCGCGACTCGCAGCTTCGGCACCAGGGCGGTGAGGCGACCGGCGACCCGCCGCTTCCATGCGGCCTGGGTGTCGCGCAGCGCTGGCGACGACAGCACGAGCAGGTCGGGCTGCGGCCGCGGGGTGTCGGACAGCACGTACCCGGTCGCGATGAGCCCGCCCATCGAGTGCCCGTACAGGACGAGCGGGAGCTCGGGACGCGCCGCGCGCAGCGCGACGATCCGCTCGCCAAGGTCCTCGTGGAGCTGGTCCCACCGCTCGACGTGGCCGCGTCGCCCACCCGACCCGCCGTGCCCCCGGTGGTCATGCGAGTGGATCTCGATGCCGGCGTTCGTCAGCGCGTGAGCGACGGTTCCGTACCGCCCGCCGTGCTCGCCGAGGCCGTGGACGATGAGCGCCATCGCCACCGGTTCGCCGACCGACGGCCACACCAGCGTCCGCAGGTTAGTCCCGTCGGCGACCTGGAACTCGCCGATCGACGGCGTCGACGGGACCGCCGGGTCGGGGACGACAGGCCGCATCACCGCGCGATCGTAGCGGCTGGGCTGTGGCCGGTTGCGTACGATGCGTGGATGGCGGCCGGCTGGGTCGAGATCGGCGAGCGCGTGTTCGTCCGCCGCTACGCGTTCTTCGACCAGAACATCGTCGCGATCCTCGGCCGCGAGGAGGCGCTGGTCCTGGACACGCGGACGACGCCCGCACAGGCCCGCGAGATCCTCGACGACCTCCGGGAGCTCGGCTCGCCACCCGTGGGGGTCGTCGTGAACTCCCACGGCCACTACGACCACGCGTTCGGCAACAGCGTCTTCCGCCCCGTGCCGATCTGCGGGCACGAGCGGTGCGCCGCGATGATCCAGCGCGTCGGCGAGCGGATGCGGGCGAGCGCCGCGGCGGCGATGGCGGAGATCCGCGGAGACCTGTCGGACGTTGTCCTGGACCCGCCCGACCGAACCTTCAGCGAGCGCGCGACGATCTGCCTCGACGATGGCCGCGAGGTCGAGCTGCGCTACCTCGGGCGGGGACACACGGACAACGACGTCGTCCTCAGCGTGGACGGCGCGGACGTGCTGTGCGCCGGCGACCTGCTCGAGAACGGGGCGCCGCCGTCGTTCGATGACGCCTACCCGCTCGACTGGCCGGCCACGGTCGAGGCGCTGCTCTCGACCCTCGGCTCGTCGACGCTCGTCGTGCCGGGCCACGGCGACCCTGGCGGTCGCGCGTTCGTCGCGGAGCAGCTGGCGGGGTTCCGGGCAGTCGCGGACGCGGCGCACCGCGTGCACGCGGGTGAGGCGTCGGTGGACGAGCTGCTGTCGATGGTCCCCTACCCGGCCGTCGCCGCCCGGCTCCCGATCGAACGCGCGCTGGCGCAGGTCCGGGGCGAGCTGGACGACGCCGCGTAGGCTGCCCCGCGCCCGAGTGCACGCGCGGTCGCCGTCAGCCGATCCGGACCACCCAGCGGCCCCGGGCCTCGCCCGCGGCGATCGCGTCGAGCGCCGGCTCGAGCGAGTCCAGGTCGACCTCGGTGATCCCGTCGTCGATCCCCCGTGGCAGCAGGTCGTCGCCGAGGCGCGCCCACAACGACCGTCGCGGCTCGATCGCCAGGTTCGCGCTGTCCATCCCCAGCAGTGCGACGCCACGCAGGATGAACGGGAACACGGTCGTATGGAGCTCGGCGCCGGAAGCGTTGCCGCACGACGCGACGGTGGCTCCGAGGCGAAGCGTTCGCAGCACATACGGCAGCGTCGCCGACCCAACCGTGTCGATCGCGCCCGCCCACCGTGCCGACTCGAGGGGCCGCCCGGGCGCGGTCACCTCGTCCCGGGTCAGGAACTCCGCCGCGCCCAGGTCACGAAGCCGGTCGTGCTCGTCGGGCTTCCCGGTCGCCGCCCACACCTCGTGGCCGCGCCGGGCAAGGATCGCCACTGCCGTCGAGCCGACGCCGCCTGCGGCCCCGGTCACCAGGACGCGCCCGTCGCCCGGCCGCACACCGTGGCCCTCCAGCGCGACGACGCTCATCGCCGCCGTGAAGCCAGCCGTCCCGATGGCCATCGCGTCCCGGGTCGTGAGCCCGGGCGGCAGCGGCACGGCCCAGTCCGCCGGTATCCGCGCCAGCTCCGCGAACCCGCCGTGGCGGGCCGTCCCGATCTCGTAGCCGTTCGCGACGACCTTCGACCCGATGGGGAACATCTCGTCGGCGGTCTCGACCACCTCCCCGGCGAGGTCGATGCCGGCGACGAGCGGATACGTACGCGCGACCTTCCCGTCCGCCCGGGCCGCCAGCCCGTCCTTGAAGTTGATGCTCGACCACTCGACGCGCACGGTGACGTCGCCTGGCG
>DATFQL010000311.1:0-2045 GCA_035264305.1 Candidatus Limnocylindrales bacterium
ACCTGCTGTACCGCCTCGGACGCGGGTCCGCTGCGCCGCCCGCCGCCGTCATCGGCAAGCTGCGCGCCGCCGTGCCCACGTCGGTCGCGATCGATCTGGTGTTCGACGGGATCGGCCAGGGGGTCTTCGGGCGCCTCGCGCAGGGGATGTACGTGCGCTATGCGGGCCGCAAGTCGGGCGACGACGTCATCCTCGACCTCGTGTCCGAGGCCGCGATGGAGGCCGGGGGCGCAGCAGGAGCGGGCGGTGTGGTGGTCGTCACGAACGACCGCGACCTGCGGGCGCGCGTCATCGCGAAAGGCAGCCGGACCGTGCCCCTCCAGTGGCTCATCGACCGGATGGGGCTGCCCGTCCTCCAGTCCGCCGCGGCGGGCAACAAGCGCCCGACGATCGCGAGCGGGCCCGCAGGCGCCGGTGGGGGCGGACCGAGCGCGCCGGGCCGCGACGACGACGACCGAGGGCGTTGGAAGCCCGGCCGAGGAGCGACCTCGAAGACCGGTCCGGCGAAGCGGGTCGCGCGTCACAAGCGCCACCCCCGAATGGGCGCCTGAGCACCACCTGCTGCTAGGATTTCGGGCGTGATCATCGACCAGCTCAACGAGTTCTGGAACGGCCTCCTCGAGTTCACGGCCCCGTTCGTCACCCCCGACTGGGGCTCGCTGATCAACCTCCTGCCGCTGTTCCTCGTGGCCGGGGTGGTCGGGCCGCTGCTCACGATCCTCGTCCTGTTCTGGCTGCGGTACTGGATCCTCAAGCCACGCACGAGCATCGGCTTCGCGGATCCGCGTCGCCCCGCACCCATCGGGGCCGACGGGCAGCCGGTCTTTCCGGTCGGCGAGCCGTATTCGCTGCGCGAGCGGATGATCTACGAGCCCGGCGCCACCCGTTCCGAGAGCGGCGAGGAGCTGCTCGTCGCCTGCCCGAAGTGCGGTTTGGCGCGCAGCGCCACGGTCGACACCTGCGGCAACTGCGGCCTGTCGTTCACCATCACGCCCCCCACCCGCTCGATCCGCCCGGCCGCACCGCCACCGGGTGGCCGCGCCGCCGTCTAGCAGACATCCCCGGTCCGGCGGAACGGCCGCCGCGCCGCAAGCGTCCCGGGACATGACATGGAACAGGCATCGTCCATCCTCTTCGCGGTCGGCGTCATCGTCACCGGCATCGCGTTTGCGGCCCACGTCGGTCACGCCGTGCTGCTCGCGAACGGCCGGCGCCTCGTCGCCTTTGCGCCCGCGCAGCAGCCCGCCTTTGCCACTGGCGGCGTCACGGGTTCGTTCGTCGCGTCGCGGGCAGCGTCCGCCGGAGCCCGGCTCGATGTCTCGGCCTCGCCGACCCCCCTGTCGCGCGCGGCGACCTGGCTGGCGGCCATCGCGTTCGCGCTGCTCGTCGCCTCGCTCGTCACGCGCGCGGTCGTCGTGGGCCGGGGGCCGTACGGGAACCTGTACGAGTTCAGCGTCGCGTTCGCGACCTCGATCCTCGGCGGCTACCTGTTCCTCGCCCAGCGCTACCCGATCCGGCAGATCGGCTTCATCCCCGTCGGCGTGGCGTTCGCGATGCTGCTCTACGCGTCGTCGCTGCCGTCCGAGATCGAGCCGCTCGTGCCGGCGCTCCAGAACGCGCCGCTGCTGACGATCCACGTCGGGATGGCGGTGCTCGCGTACGGGATCTTCGCGACGGCGTGCGCGGCCGGCGTGGGGTATCTCGTCCAGGGCACGACCGACCGCATCTCGTGGCTGCCGTCCCACAAGACGCTCGACGAGGTCGCGTACCGGGCCGTGATCATCGGGTTCCCGATCTTCGCGACGATGATCATCCTCGGCTCGTGGTGGGCCTCGATCGCCTGGTCGCGCTACTGGGGCTGGGACCCGAAGGAGACGGCGGCGCTCGTCACGTGGCTCTCGTACGCCGTCTACCTCCACGCGCGGAACCAGAAGTCGTGGGCGGGCCGGCCGGCGGCGCTCCTCCTCGTGGTCGCGTTCGGGATGGTGATCGTCACGTACTCCGGCTCGCTCTGGTTCAACGGGCTGCACTCGTACAGCGGTCTC
>DATFQL010000312.1:0-2962 GCA_035264305.1 Candidatus Limnocylindrales bacterium
CGGGGACTCCACGGCGTTGTCGAGGAACCAGGCGACACGGGTCTCGTCCATGCCGTTCGCGCTCAGCCACGCCAGCACGTCGCTGGACGGCGTCCGCCCGAGGGTCAGGTCGAAGCCGAGGAAGACCTGCTCGTCGAGCAACGCGGCGTGTGCCTCTCCCGCACGCGTCTCCGGGCGATACGCGTCGCACGCGTCGCTCTGCACGATGACGGCGTCGTCCACGGCGGATCGGATGACGGAGGCCCCACGCACGGCGCATTCGACGATGGAGTCGAGCGCCCGGACGAACGCGGCGTCGTCGGTTCCCCGCTCGTTCCAGTACCCGCGCCGTCCGCTGAACAGTGCGGTGATGTACGGCTCGTTGACGGGCGTGAACCAGCGGATCCAGGGGTAGCGCTCCACGAACGCCTCGACGAACGAGACGTACCGCGCCACGAGCCGCGGGTCCCCGATCCCCGCGATGTCGTCCGGCACGCCGAAGTGGAGGAGGTCGACGATCGGCGCGATTCCCTCCTCGCGCAGGACCGCGAGCGCGCGGTCGGTCCAGTCCCAGTCGAACGTGCCGGCCTCGCGGGCGACGACGTGAAACGGGATCCCGTAGCGGAGGAACGGGATCCCCAGCTCGCGGACGAGCGCGGCGTCCTCGGCAAATCGGGTCCAGTGACCGGTCGACAGGAGCTGGTCGTGCCGCACGCCGCCCGCGACGATCGGCGCGGAGCACTCGATCCCGGTCGCGAACACGAACGGCAGGTCGACCGGCGCCGCGTCCCACCCGGCGGCGACGAGGCTCACGACGGGGACCGCGGCGTTCGGCACGATGAGCGGCGGATTGACGGTCACGGATCCCCTCGAGCGGCGGCGTACCCCCAACGCGGCGCCATTCTCGGCCGTGGGCCGACGGTGCCCCATCCGACGAATGGGTGATTCAATCCATGACCCTCCGGTGATGGTGCGCCGGCGGGTCGCGTCGCTTCGGCATGAATAGGTGGTGCGATCGCAAGGGATCGCCCTCGACGGCGCGCGGGGACGGGCCGTGCGACGGGCCATGCTGAGGCCATGCCCCGACCAGTACCGCGCGTGACCGTGATCCTCCCGACCCACGACCGGGAGCCGTTCCTGCGGCGCGCGATCGACAGCCTGCTCGCCCAGCGATTCACGGACTGGGAGCTTCGGGCGATCGATGACGGCTCCACGGACGGCACGGCCGCGATCCTCGACGACGCGGCGGCTGCGGACGAGCGGATCCACGTCCATCGTCACCCCAGCAACTCCGGCCTTGGGGCCGCGCTCGACACCGGGCTCGCGGTTGCAGCCGCGGACCTTGTCGCCTACCTGCCCGACGACGACGTCTGGTACCCCGAGCACCTCGAGACGCTGCTCGCGACACTGGACGCGCATCCCGACGCCGTTCTCGCCTACGCCGGCCTGCGCCACCACTACAACCGCGAGGCGCTCGAGCCGCTCGAGTCAGACGGGCTGCAGCTGGTCCAGCTCCTCCACCGGCGGGTGCCGAGGTTCCGATGGCAGACCCGGGAGGAGCTCGTCACGGACTCGCTCGCGTGGATGGGCCTCGACGAGCTCGCCGGACACGGCGGCTTCGTTCCCACGGGGACCGTCACGTGCGAGTGGGTCGACCACCCCGGCCAGCGCCACCGCCTCCTCCGCGAGCCCGAAGGCGGCATCGCGCGCTACCGGCGCAGGTATCGGGTCGCGCAGCCGCTCCGCTTCCACACGACGACGGGCGACATGATCGACGAGCGCTCACGTTACGCCCGGTACCGGGATCCCGATCGCCCGGCGACGCCGGCGCGACCGGACGGCCTGCGCATCCTCCTCGTCGGCGAGCTCGCGTACAACGCGGATCGGATCCTCGCGCTCGAGGAGGCGGGGCACCGGCTGTTCGGGCTGTGGATGCCGGATCCGTACTGGTACAACACGGTCGGGCCGCTGCCGTTCGGCCACGTCGAGGACGCGACCAGCGAGGACCCCGCGGAGGCGATCCGCGAGACGCGCCCCGACGTGATCTATGCGCTCCTCAACTGGCAGGCGGTCCCGTTTGCCGCGCGCGTCCTCCGCGAGAACCCCGGCGTCCCGTTCGTCTGGCACTTCAAGGAAGGTCCGTTCATCAGCCTCGAGCACGGGCACTGGCCGGACCTCGTCGCGCTCACCGCGGGTGCGGACGGCGTGATCCACACGAGCGAGGAGATGCGGGCGTGGTTCGGGACGGTCGTCCCGGGCTCGGACGACCCGGAGCGCACGCTCGTGCTCGACGGCGACCTGCCAAAGGCCGACTGGTTCGACGTGCCGCTCCCGCCTCGCGGCCCGTTCCCGGACGACGGGATCCACACGGTCGTCCCCGGGCGGCCGATCGGGCTGCACCCGCAGGACGTGGCCGCGCTGGCGGAAGACGATGTCCACCTGCACTTCTACGGCGATTTCACGCACGGGCAGTGGCGCGAGTGGATCGACCGGACGCGGACGATGGCGCCGGACCATCTGCACCTTCATCCGACGGTCGGCCAGGAGCGCTGGGTGGAGGAGCTGGGCCGCTACGACGCCGGCTGGCTGCACGTGTTCGAGAGTCGGAACGGCGGCGAGCTGCGCAAGGCGAACTGGGACGATCTCAATCTCCCGGCCCGAATGGCGACCCTCGCCGCGGCCGGCCTGCCGATGCTCCAGCGGGCGAACCCGGGGCACATCGTGGCGACCCAGTCGTGGGCGAGGCGCACCGGCATGGGGATCCTGTTCAGCGACTGGCGCGACGCCGCCGCCCAGCTGCATCGCGAGCGGATCGATGGTCCCGTCAGACGCGCCGTCGCCGACCAGCGGCACGAGCTCACGTTCGACGCGCACGTCCCGCGCCTCGAGGCGTTCTTCCACCGGGTCATCGAACGCCGGCACCCGGTGCGCCGGGCGTCGAGGGAGGACGAATCTCGTGCAACACCGCTGCAACGCGGGACCA
>DATFQL010000313.1:0-4700 GCA_035264305.1 Candidatus Limnocylindrales bacterium
CGATCCGGCTGTGGTGAGGAATCGGTCCTCGAAGGGCGCGACGACACCGTCAAATCGATCAGCGGCGGCTCGACCGCGCACGATCCTGAGGATCATGCCGCCCCTCCACAGCACCCAGCGGGACAGGTGCGTGCCGGGTCCTCGCCCAGCATGACGCGCCGGGAATCTAGCCACGATGCTGCCCGCACTGCAACCGGTGTTTTCCCTTGGCGAGGACATCGCGAGGCGGCGACACGGCGGCCTCAGTGGGCGGCGAGTCGCTCCGCCAGGCTCCGACCCGTCGGCGGCCGCCCGGTCCGTTCCGCGGCCGCGTCGATCCGGCCCACCGCCCACTGGGCGTACCGCACGCCGAGCCACCGGAAGGGCTCGATCTCCCAGCTCCGCGAGCGGTGGCCCACCAGCGGCAGCTCCGTCAGCGGGCTCGGCGTCTCCAGGATGAGGTCCGTGAGCACACGCCCCGCGATGTTCGTTGCCGACACGCCGTGGCCGACGTATCCGCGGGCCGTCGCGATCCCGGTCTGCTCGTCATACGACATCGTCGGGTGCCAGTCGCGCGGCATCCCCAGCGGCCGGCCCCACGCGTGGGTGAACCGGATGTCACGGAGCATCGGGAACCACGAGCGGACGAAGCCGCGGAGCCGTTCGTGTGTCGGCCCGTGGCGGTCGTATGCGGGGCGGATCGGGCTCCCGAACCGATACGGGGCACCGCGACCACCGAACAAGATCCGGCCGTCCTCGGTGCGCGACAGGTAGTCGATCGACAGCCGCGTGGACGCGACCACCTCGCGGTTGCGCCAGCCGATCTCCGCCCACAGCTCGTCGGGCACCGGCTCGGTGAGCACGATGAGGGACCACAGCGGCACCAGCTGCCGGTGCAGCGGCGGCAGCTCGGTGAGGTATGCCTCGCCGGCAAGGACGATGACCGGCGCCCGAACCTCGCCCGTTGCCGTCACGAGCGCCGCACGACCGGACGCGTCACGCGGCCTGAAGCCGGTGACCGCCGTGCCCTCGTGGATCACGACGCCCTGCTGCTCGACGTGCCGAGCGAGGCCGCGTGTCAGTCGGCCGGGGTGGATCACCGCCGCGCTGTCGGTGTACAGGCCGCGGGTCGCGCCCTCGATCCGGATCTTCGCGGCGGTCTCCGCCGCGTCCAGCAGGCGATATCGCTCGCCGAAGCCGAACCGCTGGTACTCCTCGAGCGCGGCCTCGAGGCTCGGGACGCCGTGGGGGCCGCGCGCGACCAGGAGCTCACCGCCCTTATGGAAGCCCGCGTCGATGCCCGCCTCGGCGCTTGCCCGGCCCACCTCGTCGACGGCGTCGTACGTCGCCTGTTGCATGGCCCGCGCCCGCGCGTCGCCGTGAAGCCGGGCGAGCCGCGACATCGAGATGTTGAGATCGGGGGCGCACCACGCGCCGTTGCGGCCGCTGGCGCCAAACCCCGCGATGTCCCGCTCGAGGATCACGATCCGGCGCGACGGGTCCCGGCGATTCAGGTAGAACGCCGTCCACAGGCCGGTCATCCCCGCGCCGAGGATCGCGACGTCGGCGTCGGTGGATCCGTCGAGCGCGGGGCGCGGCGTCAGGTCCTCGCCGGATGTCTCGAGCCAGTACGAGACCGAGCGGTAGTCCACGCGGGCGATGGTAGCGGCGCACGCGTGCGTGGAGCCTCGAGGCGCGGGTTGTCCCGGGCGGCGGGATGCACCGGGCGGGGGTACGGTGTGCACCACCACCTGCCCGCCCGAGGTACCGCAGATGCAGCCGACGCCCGGCACCCTGAGCGACCTGTTCCGCTCGCTCGACCTGACCCTCACGATCCGGCCGGTCGCCGACGAGGAGGACGCGTGGGCGTGCACGCTGTCACGCCCTGACGGCGCGACCTACGAGATCGACTCGGTGACGTTCTTCGACGTGGACCCGGACAGCAACGACGAGTGGGCGGTCGAGCCGAGCCCGTCGCGGGTGCTCTCCGTGCTCGCTGGTGGGGACGTCGAGGGCGACGAGGACGGGGCCGACGCAGAGGCGGAATCGGAGGCGGCGGCGCGGACGTTCCTGGGCGACGAGGCGTACCGGCTGCTCCAGGAGCTGGACGCCGCCGGCCTGGAGTAGGGCTCGAGCACGACGAGAGCCGCGGCCCTGGGAGCCGCCGCGCGAGTCGAGCGGCTCAGCTCGCGGGAACGTCGTCGAGCGACGCGATCGCCGCGACGACGAGGATCGGCACGATCCAGACGGCGACGAGCGTTCCGACGAGCGCGGTGACCGACAGGGCGGCGAGCAGCACGACGTCCATGATCGCTCCGGGCGGGGCGGCGATCTGCCGCCGGTCGAGCAGAGGATCGCGCGCCTCGGGCGCGCCGGAACCCGCCGGGCGACGCCTCGCGGCATGGACGTTCGACGATGGGCGTCGCGGCGCAGCAGCGCCGCTCGTGACGCGTTAGCTCGCCGGCTCGAGATCCACGGTACGGACGGTCCGCGCGCGGCCGGCCTCGGTGCGAACCGCGGCGGACGGGATCGCCCCGTTCGCGATCCGCTCGATGACGGCGACCTCGCCCGCGTAGAGGCCCGTGCCGAGGATCCTGACCTTGTCGCCGACGGCGAACCCGCCGCGTCCCTCGAGTGCGCCGAGATGGATCGACGTCGCTCCCGGCCGCCCGGCGTTCTCGACGCCCGGCTGGGGTCGCGGGTTGGTCTTCTTCGGCGGGATGAAGACCTTCCGCTTCCGCGTGCCCATCAGCGGGCGCTCCGCGGCTGCGTGTGGTGGCTCGGGGCGGGTGCGCAGTGCGCAGTCGTCGACCTGTTCCTCACGGACACCTCGTTCTGCCGGGCCGGGCAACGACCTTCGGCGCGCCGCAGTGTAACGCGGCGCGCGCCGCTGTCCCTCCGCCGTCGGTACCAGACCCCGGCCGGCGGCACCGGAAGTCGGTCAAGCGGCGATCCCCAGGGCCACGGCAAGCTCGTAGATCGACGGCTCGATGAGCACACCGCCGGCGGGCGTGACGACGACCGGGATCGCGCGGTACCCGGCGTCGTCGATGAGCTGCTGGGCGGCGCCGTCGAGCTCGACGTCGACGTAGCGGTACGGCACGCTGGTCGCTTCGAGGAACCGCTTCGCGCGGCGACAGTCGCCGCACCAGTCCGCGCCATAGACCGTCACGACGTCCGGCGTCGGGAGTCCCGGGACGCTCGTCATCGTGGCGTCGGCTCCAGGCCCAGCCCGCCGATCGTCTCGTGCAGGAGGTCCGCCGAGCGCCGAAGCCCGGACGCCTCCTCGGCAGACAGGGCAAGGGGCACGATCCGCTCGACGCCATGCCGGCCGATCACCGCGGGCAGCGACAGGTAGACGTCGCTGATGCCGTGGTAGTCGCGGATGAGCGAGCTCACCGAGAGGACGGTGTGCTGGTCGCGGAGGATCGCCTCGACGATCCGGACGAGGCCGGCCGCGACCGCGTAGTACGTCGCACCCTTGAGCTCGATGATCTGGTAGGCCGCGTCCCGCGTGTCGGCGTAGATCTGCTCCAGCGCGTCGGGATCATTCCCGATGCCCGTCGCCGTGCCGAACTCCTCGAGCGCCATGCCGGCGATGTTCGCGGAGCTCCATACGGGCACCTCGGTGTCACCGTGCTCCCCTGCCATGTGCGCGTGCACGGACCGCGGGTCCACGCCGTAGTGCTCGGCGAGGAGCATCCGGAAGCGCGCCGTATCGAGGATCGTGCCGCTGCCGATGACGCGCTCGGCGGGAAGGCCGCTGATGCGGTAGGTGAGGTACGTGAGCGCGTCCACCGGGTTCGTCGCGACGAGGATGATCCCGTCCGGGTTGGCCTCGGCGACGCGGGGCACGATGTCGCGGAAGATCGCGGCGTTCTTCTGCACGAGCTCCAGGCGGCTCTCCCCGGGCTTCTGCGCGGCGCCGGCCGAGATCACCGTGACGGCCGCGCCGCGGCAATCGTCGATCGGGCCGGACCAGACGTGCGCCGTCCGCGCGAACGGGACGGCGTGCATCAGGTCCATCGCCTCGCCCTCTGCCTTCCGCTCGTTCGCGTCGACGAGGAGGATCTCCGACGCGAGGCCGGAGAGCAGGAGCGCGAACGCGAACGACGAGCCGACCGCGCCCGTCCCCACCACCGCCACGCGCGTGGGGTGCGCGGGCGCAAGCGGGTCGAACGGCTGGGGCCCGGTCATGCCCACACCGTAGCCCATCGAGCGCTCCCGGGCCGTCGGTCGATCAGGCCGTTGGTGACGAGGGCAGATCGCGCGCGAGCCGCCGGGCACGGGCGACGGCTCGACGCGATTCGGCCGGAGTCAGGCCCCGCCCGCCGAAGCGCACCAGCGCGTAGTCCGCCGCGAGCAGCTCCAGGGCGAGGCGCCCGTGCCCATCGGCCCGCAGGCGTGCGGCGTGCTCGGCCGGGGTCTCGCCATCCCGCCGACGAAGGTCCGCGTAGCGCTCGAGATCCTCGAGCAGCGCCCGGTAGGCCGCGACGGCATCTCGAGGCACGGACCGGCGCCGGAGGAGCCGGCGTCGTCGTCGCGGTCGCCCGTCGTCGAGCTCACCGCGATCGATCTCCCGGGTCTCCGGCACGAGCGGATCCTCGTCGCGCGGGCGGCGGAGCCACAGCCGAGCGAGCACGAGGATCGCCACCACCGCCACCGCGAGCAGCAGGCCCAGCGCGCCGAACGCGACCGGAACGGCGCCCGACTGGTCCGGC
>DATFQL010000314.1:0-16248 GCA_035264305.1 Candidatus Limnocylindrales bacterium
GACCGATCCTGGAGGCGCTCCACCGTGACCGACACCCTGATCCCCGACATGGCCGAGTCCGGCGCGACGATCGACGGGCTGGAGCTGCGCACCCAGCTGTTCATCGGCGGTCAGTTCCGGGACGCGGCCGGCGGCGGGCGCTTCACCACGGAGAACCCCGCGACGGGACGGCCACTCGCGGAGGTCGCGCGGGGCGGAGCTGCCGACGTGGACGACGCGGTCCGCGTCGCACGACGCGCGGCGGACGACGGCCGATGGAGCCGCATGAGCCCCGGCGACCGCAAGGCGGTCCTCCTGCGCTGGGCGACGCTGATCGAGGCGAACGCGCAGGAGCTCGGGATCATCGAGACCCTCGACGCCGGCAAGCCGATCACCGATACGGTCGGGCTCGACATGCCCGAGACCGCGGCCTGCATCCGGTGGCACGCCGAGGCGACGGACAAGCTGTACGGCGAGGTCGCCCCCGCGCCGGAGGGCGTCGTCGCGACCATCACCCGCGAGCCGGTCGGCGTCGTCGCCGCCGTCATCCCGTGGAACTACCCCGCGCAGATGGCGGCCTGGAAGCTCGGCCCGGCTCTCGCGACCGGCAACACGATCGTGATCAAGCCCGCGTCGACGACGTCGCTGAGCCTGCTCCGGATCGCCGAGCTCGGCGCGGAGGCCGGCATCCCCGATGGGGTGCTCAACGTCGTGACGGGGCCGGGTGACACGGTCGGCGAGGCGCTCGGGCGACACCCCGACGTCGACTGTCTCGCCTTCACAGGCTCCACGGAGGTCGGCCGCCGGTTCCTGACCTGGAGCGCCGAGTCGAACCTCAAGCGAGTCCTGCTCGAGCTGGGCGGCAAGAGTCCGCAGCTCGTGTTTCCGGACGTGACGGACGTCGCCGGACTCGCGCAGCACGTCGCGCTCGCGATCTTCTGGAACATGGGCGAGAACTGCTCGGCCGGCTCGCGCCTGATCGTCCACCGCTCCATCAAGGAGCGGGTCGTCGACGCTGTCCAGGCGGAGCTCGCGAACTGGCCGGTCGGCGACCCCCTCGATCCGGCAACGAGGATCGGCGCGCTCATCAACCGCGGGCACATGGAGCGCGTCCTGCACTACGTCGACGTCGGCAGGCGCGAGGGCGCGCGGGTCGTCGCGGGAGGCGAGCGAATCCTCGAGCACACCGGCGGCTACTTCGTGCCACCCACGATCTTCGACAACGTGCGCAACGACATGACGATCGCGCGCGAGGAGATCTTCGGACCGGTGCTCTCGGTCATCGAGTTCGACACCGAGGCCGAGGCCGTCGCGCTCGCCAACGACACGCCCTACGGCCTCGCCGCCTCCCTGTACACCGACGACCTGAACATCGCGCACCGTGTCGCGCGCGAGCTGAAGGCGGGGGTCGTGGGGGTGAACGCGTACGCCGAGGGGGACATGACCACGCCGTTCGGCGGCTACAAGCTCTCCGGGTTCGGCGGGCACGACAAGAGCCTGCATGCGCACGACCAGTACACCGAGACGAAGACGACCTGGATCCAGCTGCGCGCCCCGGGCTGACGAGGTCGCGGGATGCAACCGCGCTGAGAGGCTGCCCCCCGCGGGGTGACCCCCATCGTCACGGAGCACGACCGACGCTTTCCGTCTACGTGGCGCGCCAGGCCCGGCGTGCCTGACGAAAGGACGGTACGACGCATGACGACGGAGCGAAGCTCCTTCGAGGACCAGGGCTCGGATGCCGGCGCCATGGGCGACGAGGCGCTGGGGACGGTCGACGCGGTCGTCGGCACCCGCGAGGACGAGATGACCTCGACCGGGCTGTCGGACGCGCCCCCGACCACCGGCTCGGAATACGACTGGAATCGCGGATCTCGCGGGACCTCGGCCGGGACGACCGGCAGTGGCTCGGGCGACCGCCTGCAGTCGGCGACGAGCAACGTCGTGGACCGGGTCAGCAACACCGCCCAGCAGCAGGTCGGCACGACCGTCGACACGCAGCTCGGCCGCGGCGCGGACATGCTCACGCAGGTCTCCAACGCCATCCGCCAGAGCGGCGAGCAGGTCCGCGGCGAGCAGCCGCAGATCGCAAGCTTCGCCGACACCGCGGCGCAGCAGGTCGACCGGGCGAGCGAGTATCTGCGCCAGACCGACTTCCAGGGCGTCCTTCGCGGTGCAGAGGACTTCGCCCGGCGCCAGCCGGCGATGTTCCTCGGCGGCGCATTTGCGCTCGGGCTCGTGGCCTCGCGCTTCCTGAAGGCGTCGCCGTCGGGCGGCCAGGGGCAGTTCGGCGGGTCGAGCGGATACCGATCGTACGGTGGCTCGTACGGCGCCCGCAGCTACGGCGGCGGCAGCTACGGCAGTGGCAGCTACGGCGGCTCGTCGTACGGCGGCGGCAGCTACGGCAGCGGCTCCGGGATGTACGGCTCGTCCGGCACGCAGCAGGCGAACTACGGCGGCGAGCGCGGTACGAGCCCGTACGGCGACACCGCGGCCGGCGCGAGGTACGCCGACGCCGGATCGGGCGCCACCAGCGACCAGGGAGCGGAGAATGGCGGAGCCTAGGACCGAACGCTCGCTGGGCGAGCTCTTCGGATCGCTCACCGCGCAGCTTGGGCAGCTCGTCCACAAGGAGGTCGAGCTCGCCCGCACCGAGATGACCGCAAATGCCGTGCGGACGGCGCGCAATGCGAGCCTCATCGGCGTCGGCGGCGCCGTCGCGTACGGCGGCTTTCTCGTCGTCCTCGCGGCCGCGGTCGGCGTGCTCATCGCGCTCGGCCTCGACCTGTGGCTGGCGGCGCTGATCGTCGGCGTCGTCGTGATCGGGATCGGCTACGCGCTCATCCAGCGCGGTCGCTCCCAGCTGGAGGCGGGCTCCCTTGCACCGTCCCGGACCATCGAGACCCTCAAGGACGACGCCGAATGGGCAAAGGACCAGACCCGATGACATACGACAGTGATCCCGTGGCCGGCGACCAGCCCGCGTCGACGGACGAGTCCGAGGAGCGCGTCGAGCGCCTCACGGAGGAGATCGATCAGACGCGGGACGGCCTGACCGAGACGATCCAGGCGATCGGCGACAAGCTGGAGCCCGGGAACATCGCCCGCGAGGCGACGGACACGGTCGTGGCCACGACCCGTGGAAAGGTGGACCAGATGACCTATGGCGCGCAGGAGACGTTCCGGGACGTAACGACCAACCCGGGCAGCATCGTGGACACGATCAAGTCCAACCCCGTTCCGGCCGGCATGGTCGGCCTCGGGATCGCGATGCTGTTCATGAACCGCGGCAAGCAGGGTCAGGACCAGCGCTTCGGCAGCTCGCCTGCGGGCTACCGCGGGTACCAGTCCTTCGACTACGGCTCGAGCCTGCCGGGCGACCACGGCTATCGACGCCAGTCGTCCTGGGAGCCGCAGGCATGGGACCAGCGGTCGAGCGGAGGCTCGCCGGTCGATCGCGTGGGCCAGACCGTCTCCGGCGCCGCGGGAACGGCGGGCGAGACCGTGAGCAACGTTGCCGATGAGGCCGGGCGTCGTGTCGGCGAGCTCGCCGACACGGTCGGCCAGACCGCAGGCGAGCTCCCGGAGCAGGCCGGCTACTACGTGCAGCAGGGCACGTCCCAGGTCCGCCGGTTCATCGACGAGAACCCGCTCGGGGCCGGCGTGATCGCCGTCGCCGCGGGTGCGGCGGTCGGGATGCTGCTGCCCTCGACCCAGGTCGAGCGGCAGACGATCGGGCAGGCCCGCGATCAGTTCGTGGAGCAGGCCGAGTCGACCGTGCACCAGGCGCTCGACAAGGTCGAGGACCAGGCGCAGCAGAGCCAGCAGCAGGCCTGACCTCCGCAGGCACCGTTTCTCCAGGCCGGCCCGGGGCAACGCGGGCCGGCCTCGTCGTCCTCAGGGCCGAAGGAAGGTAGGCAAATCGGGGTAGCCCACCCCGCTACCCTTGAGGCGTGGTCTCTCCCCGAGACCCGGACGCCCGGTTGTCCCCCCGGCCGGGCGTCCATTCCTTCCCCAAGCGCGAAGCGACGTGGATGAAAAACCGCCCGGCCCCCTCGAGGGGACCGGGCGGTTTGATTGCTGTGCCGTCCGGGCGGTTGGGCGCCGCCGGAGCGTGGTTCAGACTGCGCCGCGACCTGTTCGCGTGCCGCCGCGGATCAGGCTCACGACGACCACGACGATGACCGCGCCGATCGTCGCAACGACGATCGTCCCGATGTTGATCCCGGTCGTGTAGTCCTGGTTCGTGATCAACCCGAACAGGAAGCCGCCGACGACTGCGCCGACGATGCCGAGCACGATGTGTCCGATGACGCCCAGTCCCTCGTCACCCTTGACGAGCAGGCCGGCGAGATACCCCGCGATCGCTCCGACAACCAGCCACGCGATGATGCTCAAGTTCGTTTCCTCCTCCGCCCCCGACCTCTGGCGCAGCGCGCCACCGTTGCAGTGTCCCTCATCGGACGTTGCAGCGACACTGCAAACGTCTGGCGGGTTCGTGTCGCCCGTCGATATGCTCGGGCCGGCGGCGGGGCTACCGGTATGCAGGACGGCTGAGGATCCCGAACGTCGAGGCCGGCCAGTAGCGCAGGAACGCGCGACCGAGGATCGAGGCCTCCTTGACCGGCCCGAACGACCGTGAGTCGGCCGATGCCTCGCGGTGGTCGCCCATGACGAACACCTCGTCGGCGCCGAGGACCCACGATGCCTCGTCCGTCTGGGGCGTCGTCGGCTCGTTCGCACCATCGCCGTCGGCGTAGGTGTAGGTCCCCTCGTCCAGCGGCCTGTCATTCACGTACACGCGGCCGTCCTCGTGGATCGAGACCCGCTCCCCGGGGAGCCCGATCACACGCTTGATGAACGGGGTGCCGCTCTCATCCTGCCACCCTTCGGGTGGATGGAGCACGACGATGTCCCCGCGATGGAACTCGTCGAAGCGCGGCGTCAGCTTGTCGACGAGGACGTACTCGTCCGGCTCGAGGGTGCGCTCCATCGACGTCTGCCGGACCTGGAACGGCTGGGCGACGAATGACTGGATCACGAAGAAGGTGACGAGCGTCAGGGCGAGCGTCTCGACGACCTCGACAAGCCACCGCGGGGGTCGCATCGTTGCGCAGTATGCCGGGCTTCGCGCGCAGGAGTGCCGGAGACCAGGGCGATGCTAGGCTCGGGACCATGGCCCTCGACCTCGGCCGGTTCGACGTCCTCTCGTTCGACTGCTACGGAACCCTGATCGACTGGGAGGCCGGGCTCCTCGCCGCGATACGCCCGATCCTCGAGCGCCACGGCGCAGTCGCCGAGGATGAGGGCCTCCTCGAGCGGTACGCCCGGCACGAGGCGGGCCTCGAGGACGGGCCGTATCTCGCCTACCGCGAGGTGCTGTCGCGGGCGCTGGCAGGGGTCGCGGGAGAGCTGGGCGTCGTGCCGACGGCGGAGGAGCGAGCGTCGTTCGGCGGATCGGTCATCGACTGGCCCCCGTTTCCCGACTCGGCCGACGCGCTCGCGCGCCTCAAGTCACGCTACGCGCTCGCGGTCATCACGAACTGCGACGACGACCTGTTCGCGGCGTCGAACCGCCGACTGGGCGTTGCCTTCGACCACGTCATCACAGCCCAGCAGGCCGAGTCGTACAAGCCTGCACACCGCAACTTCGAGCTCGCGTTCGAGCGGATGGGCGGACCCGCCGACCGGGTTCTCCACGTCGCACAGAGCCTGTTCCACGATCACGTGCCTGCCAACGCGCTCGGCCTCGCGACGGTGTGGGTCAACCGGCGCCACGACCGCCCCGGAACCGGCGCCACGCCGCCCGCCGAAGCCACGCCGGACCTCGTAGTCCCCGACATGGCGACGCTCGCCGCGCTCGCCGGCGTCTAGGTCGCGGACCCCACAGGCTCCGCCGGCGCGCGGGCTACATCGACGGCGTGTAGCCGGCCCCGAGGTACACGCCTGGGTCGTCCCGGAACTCCAGCAGACAGCCCTTGCCGCAGAACGCGTACTCGCGCCCCTCGTGCGTCTCGGTCAGTCCCCTTGCGCGTGCGGCATCAGGCTCGACGGTCATGCCGCAGACCGGGTCCTCGTCTCGAGCGATCGTGCGCTGCTCGGCCATTCCGAATCCTCCGGTTCCCACTGCGTCCTTCGTCCCGGAGTATACCCCTAGGGAGTATCACCCGACGATGGACGCCTCTCCTTGACAGGCAAGAGATCGCTTGCCTATCATCGCGTCGTGGGTGATGTCTTTCGGGCGCTGGCTGACCCCACTCGACGCGCGATCGTCGACGCACTCGCCGACCGTGACGGTCAGACCCTGTTCGAGCTGTGCGCCCGCTTGTCGATGCAGGCGAGCCGCGTCACCACCCGACAGGCCGTGAGCCAGCACATCGACGTCCTCGAGGACGCCGGCCTCGTCCGGGTGCGCCGCGAGGGTCGCTACAAGTTCCATTCCCTCGACCTCGAGCCGCTCGCGTCAGCCGTCGCGCGCTGGCTCGATGTCCGTGAACCAAAGGAGCCGGCATGAGAATCCGGGTGACGAGCGTGCTCGTGGACGATCAGGCAACCGCCTTCCGCTTCTACACGGAGGTGCTCGGTTTCCTGCCCCGCAGGGACATCCCCCTCGGGGAGCACCGCTGGCTCACCGTCGTGTCTCCCGAGGACCCCGATGGCCCCGAGCTGCTCCTCGAGCCGTCGGAGCACCCGGCGGTGGGTCCGTTCAAGGCCGCGCTCATGGAAGATGGCGTCCCGTTCGTGTCGTTCGCAGTCGAGGACATGGGGTCCGAGGTCGCTCGGCTGAAGCGCCTCGGCGTGCGTTTCACCCAGGAGCCGCTCGACATGGGGACGGTCGTGACCGCGGTCCTGGACGACACGAGCGGAAACCTGGTACAGCTCGCCCAGATGAAGACGCCCGAGTGACGCCGCCCATCGCGCGCTTCGCGACCCTCGACGAGGCAGAGTCGGCCCTCGACTGGATCGGGCTCGACTTCGGCGACGCCGACGGGTCGTTCGAGGGCGAGCTCGCGGACGACGACCGCGACAAGCTCCAGGCGGCCATCGACGATGCCGAGACGCCGGGTTCGGTACGCGACCTTGCCCGCATGCTGCTCGCCGGCTGGGATGCTTCCGCGAGCGAGACGTACCCCTTTGAGGTCGCCTGGGACGGCTGACCTGCGCCTCCCGTCACTCGCCGCCCGCGACGAGGCACGGGGTTGACACGCGCGTGTAGCAAATACCCCCTTGGAGTATTGACAAAGGGGGTTGTCAAGCCCCCCTTGAATGGCCTAGAATAGTAGGCCAATGGCGTGTCGGCTTGACACGCCACTACGTGTGTCAGGCGGCGTGGCCCGACGCACGGGTCCGGACCGAGCCCGGATCGTTGGCCAAGATCCTACGGCGTCGCATGGCTGGATGCGACACCGTCAACTGGAGCGTCGTGATTTCCATCGAGTCGACAACCCCCGCAACTGATACCGAAGCCGAGCTCGCCGCCGCCTCCATCGAGCTCGATCCGCAGGCGGCCGAGCTGGAGGCAGAGGCGGCCCTCATCGTGGAGGAGCCCGCCCCCGCCGCTCCCGTGAAGCCCCCGGTCAAGGACGAGGACCCCGAGCCCGAGCCGGTGGCCGAGGTGCTCGACACCGACGATTCCGTTCGCCTGTACCTGCGTGAGATCGGGCGCGTGCCGCTGCTTACCGCCGAAGAGGAGGTCATCCTCGCGAAGGGCATGGAGCTGGGCGCGCAGGTGGACACCGAGCCCTGGAAGGTCCTCCTCAGCCTCCACGAGTGGACGCTGCACCGCAGCGAGCCGACGGCACGCGCCAAGGACAAGCGGTACGTGCTGCCGTTCGAATCCGAATCGCACCGGATCGTCGACGCGGCCCTGCGGTCGGACGACGCACTCGACCTGTACATGACCGCGCCGGGCCTCGGGCTGGCGGATGCGCTCAAGAAGGCCGAGACCGATCTCCTGAAGGAGCGGCTCGTCCGAGCGCAGGACCTCCGCTCGGTCTACAACGAGCGCCTCGACGCGGACTCGTTCATCAATCTGCTCGACTGGATCGAGGGCGAGCTCGGCCGGCCGAACGCGGAGATCCGCGGCAACACCGCGCTTCGCGAGCTGCGCGAGTGGGCACGCGACGAGATCGCGTACCCGGCGCTCCGCCGCTGGCTCGAGGCGGGCCATGACGCGGACGTCGTCGAGCGGATGGTCCCCGACCTCAAGCATCTCGCCAAGCAGTCCCGCGACCACCTGACGAGCGCGAACCTGCGCCTCGTCGTGTCGATCGCGCGCAAGTACATCAACCAGGCGGGCATGGGCCTCCTCGACCTCGTCCAGGAGGGCAACGCCGGCCTCATCCGCGCGGTGGACAAGTTCGAGTACGAGCGGGGGTTCAAGTTCTCGACGTACGCGACCTGGTGGATCCGTCAGGCGATCCAGCGCGGCCTCGCCGACCAGAGCCGGACCATCCGGATCCCGGTCCATATGGTCGAGACCATGGGTCGAGTCGCGCGGGTCGTCCGCGAGCTGAGCACGCAGCTCGGCCGCGAGCCGACCAACGCCGAGATCGCGGCGGCGCTGCCCGACGAAACGCCGGCGATGACGCCGCAGCGCGTCGAGGAGATCCGGAAGCTCGGTCGTGAGCCCGTCAGCCTCCAGTCGCCGGTGGGCGACGAGGGCGACGCGGAGCTCGGCGAGCTGATCCCGGACGAGGACGCCGTGTCCCCGCTCGACGTCGTGGCGGATCGCATGCGCCGCGAGCAGATCGAGCACGTGCTCGCCTCGCTCGACGGGCGTGAGCAGCGGGTCCTCCGCCTCCGCTTCGGCCTCGACGACGGGCACGCCCGCACGCTCGAGGAGGTCGGTCGCGAGTTCGGCCTCACGCGCGAGCGGATCCGGCAGATCGAGGTCCAGGCGCTGCGCAAGCTGCGTCACCCGAGCCGCAGCCGCAAGCTGCGGGAGTTCGCCGCCTAGGCAGCTCGCCTCACACGACAACCAGCGAAGCCCCCGTCGACGGCGGGGGCTTCGTCATGTCCAGGGCGCGGAGGGGTCACGCCGATCGGGCTTCGACCTCCCCGCCGTATGCCTCGATCGCGGCGGCTTCGTCGTCCGGTGCCTCACCGTCCGGCCCGAGGCGGCCCTCGAGCAGCGCCCGGATGCGGTCGGCGCGCGCCTGGGATCCGGCGCGACGCGCTTCGAATCGCAGCTCCATGCCGCGGTCGCCGCGGGCCGCGGCATTGTTCCGGACGCGTTCAGCGAGCGATGCGGCCTCCTCCAGCGTCCGTAGGGCCGTCCACAGGGCGTCCTCGATGACCGCGTTCTGGCCCGCTCCGAGTGCGTCCGGGGAGTAGCGATGACCGAGCCGGCACAGGTACTGGTCGGGCGGCTTTCGCTCGTACAGGACACCGCCGCACGCGGGGCACGAGAACGGCGACGCGGGCGGGTCGAGATCTGGCGCGGGCCCGTGGAGGCCGCGATCCACGGGGTCGCCGGCGGGGTCGCCGAGCGGCTGGTCGCCCGGTCGCTCGCCGGCGACGGTGCCTGTCGTCGACGTCGCGTTCGCGCGCGCCCCATCGCCCTTCCAGGGAGCTTCCCGCGTCGTCCCGTTCGCCTGGCGGCGGACGATCTCCTCGAGCGCGGCCTCGATGGCGGGCGCGATCGCGGACACGGGGAGTGCCGCCATCACGTGGCCGGTCTCGATCGCATGGCGCGGCATGTCCGGGAAGTCGGCATCCGAGGGGTCCTGGACGATCGTGAAGCCTCCGGCGGCCCCAACGGCCGCGGTGCCCGCCGACCCATCGTCGAGCGTCCCTGAGAGCAGGACCGAGACGACGTTCGGGCCTGCGACACGGGCGGCGGAGCGGAACAACGGATCGATGGCCGGGCGCGTCCCGTTCTCACGGGCACCCTGCGAGAGCATCAGGTGGCCGTCGTGGACGAGCAGGTGATGGCCCGGCGGTGCGACGGCCACGTGACCGGGCTGCAGCGGGACGCCATGGTCCGCGAAGGAGGCGTCCATCGACCCGGCGCGCGCGAGCACCCGGGCGAGGGCCGAGGCGGAGTCGTCGGGAAGGTGGATCACGACGCACACGGTCGCCGGGAGCGTGCCCGACAGCTCGGACATGATCCGGCGAAGCGGCGCGATCGCTCCGGCCGATCCGCCGATCACGACGAGGGGCGGCGGCGTTCGGGGTTCGTTCACCGCACTACAATGACCGCCTCGGGCTGCCGTGGGCTCTGCACCGGACCCCGACCGCTTGCACCCGCGCAACGGAGGAGGGTCAAGGTGGCGGACGAGCCGACGACCGAGTTCCCCGCCCTGGTGGTCATCGGCGCGTCCGCGGGCGGGATCGACGCGCTGAGCGACGTGCTGGGCCCGATCCCGGCCACGTTTCCTGCCCCGATCGTCGTCGCGCAGCACACCCAGCCGTCGAGGGCGAGCCACCTCGCCGAGATCCTCTCTGCAAGGACCGCGCTGAGCGTCGTGACCGTCAGCCCGCAGGAACAGCTGGTCCCGGGGCGGGTCTACTTCGTTCCCGCGGACCACCACGTGGTGATCACCGACCACGTCGTCGAGGCACGCGAGGCCGGGGGAAGCCGGCCGTCCCCGTCGATCGACCGGTTGCTGGCGAGCGCCGCGGAGGTGTACGGCGAGCGCCTCATCGCGGTGGTCCTCTCGGGGATGGGGAGCGACGGTGTCGTCGGGGCAGGCGAGGTCAAGGCGCGCGGCGGGACCGTCGTCATCCAGAACCCGGCGACCGCCGCGCAGCCCGCGATGCCCGGGGCGTTGCCGCCGACCATCGTCGACTTCGTCGCGAACGCCGATCGCATCGGCGAGCTGCTCGGGGAGCTCGTGACGGTCCCCATCGCGGTCCCGGCCGACGACGAGGAGCACCTGCTCGGCCAGTTCCTCGAACGCGTGCGCGAGCGCACGGGGATCGACTTCAGTGCCTACAAGCGCCCGACGATCCTCCGGCGCCTGCAGCGGCGAATGGTCGCGACGGCGAACCCGCGCTTGCGCGACTACATCCGGTTCGTCCACAAGCATCCCGAGGAGTACCAGCGCCTGTCGAGCGCGTTCCTCATCAAGGTGACCCAGTTCTTCCGCGATGCGGACCTGTTCGAATACCTTCGTGACACGGTCCTGCCGGCCCTCATCACGGACGCCCGCGGCCGGGACCGCGAGCTGCGGGTCTGGTCGGCGGGGTGTGCGACCGGCGAGGAGGCCTATTCCCTTGCCGTGCTCATCGCGGAAGCGCTGGGCGACGACCTTGACGCGTTCACGGTGAGGATCTTCGCCACGGATCTCGACGAGGAGGCGATCGCCTTCGCCCGGCGCGCGGTGTACCCGGCGAGCTCCCTGACCGCCGTCAGGCCCGAGCTTCTCGAGCGGTGGTTCGTTCGCGAGGGTGACCGGTTCGAGGTGGTGAAGGAGATCCGCAGCCTCGTCGTGTTCGGCCAGCACGACCTGGGGCAGCGCGCGCCGTTCCCCCGCATCGACCTCGCCCTGTGCCGGAACGTGCTCATCTACTTCACACCCGACCTGCAGAAGCGTGCGCTCCAGCTGTTCGCGTTCTCGCTGCGGGAGGGCGGGTACCTGATCCTCGGCAAGGCAGAGTCGTCCACGCCGTACGCGGAGCACTTCGTCGTCGACCAGCCGCGGCTCAAGGTCTACCGACGTGCCGGCGAGCGAGTCCTCATCCCGCCGGCCCGGATCAGGGAAGCGGCCCCGGTGCGGCAGGTTCGACGCGGGAGCCAGTCGGATCCAGCGTGGGGCGGTGCGCAGGCGCCACGAGGCCGGCAGGATGCCGGAGCCGAGCGTCTCGAAGACCTGATGCTGCACCTGCCGGTGGGGGTCGTCGTCATCGACGCGGACTACGACATCTCGTTCCTCAACGCTGCGGCACGGCGGCTGCTCGGGATCCACGGAACCGCCATCGGGAGCGACTTCGTACACCTCGTCCACCAGCTCCCATCGGACGAGATCCGCGCGGCGGTCAGCCACGTGATCCACGGTGAGACGCGCGCCGTGACCCGGCCATTCCCGATGCGCAACGACGAGGACGGCGAGACGAGCCATGTCCAGCTCGTGATGCGGCCGCGGAACGGCGGGGGGCCGGCCGACAGCGTCGTGATCGTTGCCATCGACGTCTCCGACACCGTGCGCGAAGGCCAGGCGCTCGAGGTCCATCTGCAGCAGAGCCGCGAGGAGCGCGACCAGGTTGCGGACCGCCTGGACCGCGTCGCACGACGGAACCGCGATCTGCTCGTGGCCAACGAGGAGATGACGAACGTCAACGCTGCCCTCCGCATCTCGAACGAGGATTTCCTCGTCGCCAACGAGGAGGCGCAGGCGGCGACTGAGGAGGTCGAGACGCTCAACGAGGAGCTCCAGGCGACGAACGAGGAGCTCGAGACGCTGAACGAGGAGCTCCAGGCGACGGTCGAGGAGCTGAACACGACGAACGACGACCTCCAGGCCCGGAGCAGCGAGCTGACCGACACTGCAGCCTCGCTGGCAGAGCAGCGCCAGCGCACCGAGCTCGAACGTGAGCGCCTCGAGCTGATCCTCGACGGCATGAGCGAGGCACTCCTCGTCGTCGACCGCGATGGCCACACCGTCGCGAGAAACCGGGCGTACGAGCAGCTGTTCGGGGACGCGTCGCCCCTCGTTCCCGAGGACCGCGTCGGACAGAGGCTGCCGGAGGCCGATTGGCCGCAGGCCCGGGCAGCCCGCGCGGAGACCTTCTCGATGTCGTTCACGAGGATCGATCCCGCGACGGGAGAGCGGCGCTGGTTCGAGGCCTCTGGTCACGGCTCGAGCGGCGAGTGGGGCGGCGTGATCGTCATCCGCGACATCACGGACCGCAGCCTCCGCCACCTCCAGGAGCGGTTCATCGACACCGCGAGCCACGAGCTGCAGACGCCGCTCGCCGCGCTCCACAACTTCATGCAGCTCGTCGAGCGCGGGGTGCGTGGAAAGGTCGACCCCGAGACGCAGGTGTTCCTCGACGGCGCGATCGAGCAGACGCGCAGGCTGGGCGACCTCGCGACGCGCCTGTTCGACGTGTCGCTCATCCGCCACGGCCGGACCGTCGTGCGCCGGGACGAGGTCGACGTCCGAGCCCTCGTCGAGGACGTGGTGCGAGAGACGCGCGTCGTCCATCCCGGCCAGCCGATCGCGGTGGAGGCCGGCCGGCGTCGCGCGACGGTCGTCGGCGACGAGCTGCGCCTCCGGCAGGTGCTCACGAACCTCCTCGTGAATGCCGTGACCCACGGGGCTTCGGCCGACGGCGCGGCGGTGTCGGTGACCGGCGATCGTGCCGGAGTGACCATCACGGTCGCGGACCGCGGCCCCGGCATCCCGGCGACGCTGCAGGGGACGATGTTCGCGCCGTTCGCCGCCGCCGGGGCACCCGAGGTGCCGGGCCTCGGGCTGGGGCTCTACCTCGCGCAGGAGATCATCGCGGAGCACGGCGGCAACCTCGACGTCGCGGCGCGCGCGGGCGGGGGAACGGTGGCCACCGTGCGGCTGCCTGGTACGCGGCCAAAGGCGCGTTCCGTGCGCGCTCGGGCGGTCAGGGCGGAGGTCGCCGCGTGATCCCCGTCGTCATCGTCGAAGACCACCGCGCGATCGCCGATGGCCTCGCCGCGCTCATCGGGTCCGAGGACGACATCGAGGTCGTCGGCATCGCCTACGGGGTGGAGCAGGCCGACGCCCTGATCCGGGACGCTCGGCCGCAGGTCGTGCTGTGCGACGTGATGCTGGCCGGCCGGGATGACGGGTTCCAGCTGCTGCGTCGCTTCGGGACCCAGAGCCGGTTCCTGATGCTGACGGCCTACGACTATCAGGCACACCACGCGACGGCGGTGGCATCGGGTGCGGCAGGATACCTCTCGAAGCTCAGCGACGCCGGCACGATCGTGCGGACCATCCGCAAGGTCGCGACGGGCGAGGCGGCGATTCCCGCCCCCGTGATGGAGAGTGCCCGGCGGGCACCGGCCGTACCGACGGCGCGCGAGCGGGAGTTGCTCACGATGCTCACCGCGGGCGCCTCGAACGACGAGATCTCGTACGCGATGGGGATCCGCATCAAGACCGTCGAGGGAATGCTGCGCCGGCTGTACGACCGGTATGGGACGGCCAACCGCACCCAGCTCGTCCGGTTCTCGATGCGCCAGGGCTGGCTGACGGGCCAGGCGCCGGTCGACCCGGGTGCGGCAGAGGGCGACGGCTGACGACGTCCCGCTCAGCGGGCCATGATCTCCTCGAGCTGGGAGGCATGCTCCTCGAGATGGGTCACCACGAACCGGTCACGGATCCACGTCGCGGCGACCTCGCCCGCTCGGACATGGAGGCCGCGAGCACGCCGCTCCCCCGGCGTCAGGACCCGAAGCCGCCGCTCCCAGCGGTCGGTACCGACATCGATCCGGTCGAACAGCTCGCGTAGCGGGAGCGAGCGGTCCCGGTCCAGGATGCCGAGACGCATCGGGTCCTCGGCGACGCGCCCGAACGGCACCGGTCCCGCCCCCCGGCTGCCGGCCTCCACGACGCGCTCGAGCTCGCCAAGCCAGAACGGCAGCATCTCGGCGACGTGCGCGAGGACCTCCCGTGGCCCCCACGATGCCTCCGGCCCCACACCGAAGTCCTCGGCCAGCGACCACGGCTCCCGACCCGCGACCGCGGGCTGCAGCTCGCGGATCCTCGCTGCGGCGCGCAGGAGCCGGTCGATCGCCTCGGCGTCCGGGATGGGCTGAGCGGCAGCGGGCTCGGTCATGGGCGAAGGATGGCCGCTCGGCACGTCGCTGTCATCCCGTTCGGGCGCGCAGGCCTTGACGCGCGCCACGCCGGCGCCCACCGTTGGAGGCCACTCGTCCACCGGGCCGCGGCACGCCCGCCGCCCGTCAGCTCCCTGACCACGGAGCCATGCACATGACCCATATCGAAGCACCGCAGGCCGGAACGGCCGAGCGCGGCACGCCCACGGCGAACCAGGCCGGTGCCCACCTGAACCGCGACGCCTTCGCGGAGGCGAAGGACTTCCTCCCGCTCGACGGCATCGATCACATCGAACTCTGGGTGGGCAACGCCCGCCAGGCGTCGGCCTACTTCCGCGCGCTGTGGGGCTTCACGCCGGTCGCCTTCGCCGGCCTCGAGACGGGGATCCGCGACCGCGCGAGCTACGTGATGCAGCAGCACGACATCCGGATCGTGCTCACGGCGCCGCTGACGCCGGACGGCGAGATCGCCGAGCACGTCCGGGAGCACGGTGACGGCGTGCGCGACATCGCGTTCGCGGTACCCGATGTCGCCGCGTCGTTCCGGGAGACGACGGCTCGTGGCGCGCGGGCCGCACAGGAGCCGGTCGAGCTCGACGGCGGCGAGGACGGCGTCCTGCGCCGGAGCGCCGTCTGGACGTACGGCGAGGTCCGCCACTCGTTCGTCGACCGCCGTGACTACCACGGCGTGTTCGCGCCGGGCTATCGGAAGGTCAAGAATCCGGCCCGCGCCGCTCAGGGCCTGAGCCTGCTCGAGGTCGACCACTGCGTCGGCAACGTCGGCCTCGGCGAGATGAACACGTTCGTCGACTACTACCGCGACGTGTTCGGCTTCGCACAGCTCATCCACTACGACGACACCGTGATCCACACCGACTACAGCGCGCTGATGTCGAAGGTCATGACCAACGGGAACGGCCGGGTG
Source organism: Candidatus Limnocylindrales bacterium (assembly GCA_035264305.1). Lineage (GTDB taxonomy): Bacteria > Chloroflexota > Limnocylindria > Limnocylindrales > CSP1-4 > CAIXZV01. Next base: position 15,669 of record DATFQL010000314.1, read on the forward strand.
AAGTTCCCGATCAACGAGCCCGCGACCGGCAGGAAGAAGAGCCAGATCCAGGAGTTCCTCGACTGGTACCGCGCGCCGGGTGTGCAGCACGTCGCGCTGCGGACCGAAGACATCGTCGCGACCGTCCGGACGCTTCGCGACAACGGGGTCGAGTTCCTCAAGATGCCGCACGCGTACTACGAGGGGCTCGCGGCCCGTGTCGGCGACGTCGGGGTCCCGATCGACACGCTCGAGGAGCTGGGCATCGAAGCCGATCGCGACGAGGAGGGCTATCTCCTCCAGATCTTCACCCGTCCGATCCAGGACCGCCCCACGTTCTTCTTCGAGATCATCGAGCGCCACGGGTCGCGCGGCTTCGGCGTCGGCAACTTCAAGGCGCTGTTCGAGGCGATCGAGATCGAGCAGGAGCGACGAGGCAACCTCTAGCGAGGCGGTCGCGCCATCGCCGTCAAATCGGCCATCTGCTCGGCGGGTTGCCGGGGCGGTGGACCTCATGAGGACGACCGGACGGCCTCCACGTCGAGGGCCGAGAGCGTGAACGGGTTGGACGCACCCTGGGCGCAGAACGCGGCGAGAGCCT
>DATFQL010000315.1:0-2074 GCA_035264305.1 Candidatus Limnocylindrales bacterium
GCCGGTCGCGACGCCCAGCTCTTCCACGATGGCGTCGACGATCGCGTCCGGGGACACGGAGCGGGCAAGCCCGCGGAGGATCCGCGCGAACGATTCAGCCTCGGTGCGGCGCGTCCCCTCGATGCCGGCGGCTTCCTGCTCGCGCACGGACGCGATGCCGGCGAGGCCGACGAGCCCGAGCACGAGGAGGTCGATCGGATGGGGATCGAGGAGGAGGCGGGCGACCTCGATCGAGCCGAGCGCCACCAGGAGGACAAGGAAGGGTCGCCGTCCCAGGGCCCGCAGGTCGATGCGTTCCTGGAGGTCGCCGAACGACGGTATGCGGTTCCTCACCCTGGGTCCCAAGCATGGGGCCGGTCACCCATCCCGGCAAGGGCGGCTGCCAGTACTCGTGACGACGGCCGTCCTGGTACTTCTGTACGGGCTCAGCCCTCTCCTGACCGCACCGGAGCAATCCCGATCGGTTCGCCGATCGGTCGCGGCGCGCGCCCCCGCGGGAGCCCATGGCCAAGGCGCCCCCCCGACTCGGCCGCCGCGCCGCGCACGTCGCTGCCGGACGCGAACCGGTTGCCGCCCAGGTCCTTGGCGTCGTAGAGCGCGACGTCGGCGGCGGAGATGAGCTCCGTCGCGGAGAAGCCGTCCCGGAGGTGCGTCGCGATCCCCATCGAGCCGCCGATGGCGAACGGCTGGCGGCCGTGCGCGACGTACGGGGAGCCGTGGAACGCGGCGAGGATCCGCTCCGCGACGCCGGCCGCGTCCTCGCGGCCGGTCTCGGGCAGGATCAGCGCGAACTCGTCCCCGCCGTAGCGGCCAGCGACGTCCGATGCGCGGAGCGTCCCGCGGATGAGCTCCGCGACGTGCACGAGGACGCCGTCCCCGTACACGTGCCCGAACGTGTCGTTGACGAGCTTGAAGTCGTCGAGGTCCAGCATCACCACGGACAGCGGACGCCGCGTCCGCACCGCGCGCACGACCTCCTCCGACAGGCGCTCGTGCAGGTAGCGGTGGTTGAAGAACCCCGTCAGCGGGTCCCGATCGGCCAGGTTTCGCGCCGTCTCGTAGAGCCGGGCGTTCTCCAGCGCCATCGCGGCCTCGTGGGCCATCGTGCGGACGATCGTGATCTGGCTCGCGTCCGACACCGGGCGGCCCTGCGACGCGAGCTCCACGAGACCGATCGCCTTGCCCTTCGCGACGAGCGGCAGCATGACGAGCCCTCGCATGCCGACCTCGCGCAGGAATGCCACCTCGGCCTGGTCCGCCGCGGCGTCCTCGGTGTCGATCACCGAGATGCCGCCCTCCTCGAGCACGCGCTGCGTCTCGGGAAACCCGCCGAGCGGGTAGTAGTCGTCGAGCGTCGGGCGCAGCTCGGGGGGATACGAGCCGAGCGTCCGCAGGCGGCTGCCGGGCCGGTCCCAGTCGCTGATCTGCGCCTGGTCGGCGCCGGCCGCGCGTGCGAGGTGCTCGGCCATCAGGTTCGCAACGTCGACCGGATCCAGGGACCGCGAGAGCGCGCTGCTCATGTCCAGCATCTGGCGCAGCTCCTCGGCCAGGCGCCGTGTGGCTGCCACGTGGGCCGCGCCGGCGAAGGCGGTCGCCGCGACGTCGCCGAGGATCGACAGCAGCCGCAGGTCCTCGTCATCGAACTGGCGGAGCCCGAGCTTCGACAGCGTGATCACGCCGACCAAGCTGTCCTCGTTGATCATCGGCACGACGAGCATCGATTCGTCGACGTCGTCGGTGCCCGGGATCGTCATCCCGCGTGGGTCCGCCTTCGCATCGTCGACACGGATCGCCGCCCGGTATCGCGCGACCCAGCCGGTGAACCCCTGCCCGATCGTCGTCCGCAGGATCCGCCTGTCGACCTGGTCGTACGCGCCAACCCGGCCCTCGAACGCGACAGGCACCAGGTCGTCGTCGGGCTCGAGGAGGTAGACGCGCGCGTTGTGGTAGTTGATGACCCGCCGCGTCTCCTCGACGACGGCCCGGCCCACGTCCGCGGCGCTCAGGCTCGCGCTCATCCGCCGCGCGGCGTGCTGGAGGACGTCGAGCTGCCCGCTGCGTCGGGATTCCGCTG
>DATFQL010000316.1:0-3687 GCA_035264305.1 Candidatus Limnocylindrales bacterium
CACCGATCATCACCACCTGCCCGACGTGCTGCCGGCCGCGATCGCGCTCGTCAACCCGCAGCGCTCGGACTCCGCCTACCCGGAGCGGAACCTGTCGGGGAGCGGCGTGGCATTCGCCGTGGCACGGCTCCTCCTGGGCGAGCTCGCGAATGCCGAGGCCGACGCGCTCGAGCTCGCCGATCTCGCGACGATCGGGACGGTGTCGGACGTGGCGCCCGTCATCGGCGAGAACCGGGCGATCGCGAAGCTCGGGCTGGAGGCGATGCGGACGCGGCCGCGGCCCGGGATTGCGGCGCTCCTCGAGCGCGGCGGGGGTCGCGCGCGCGTGATCGACCTCGAGACCGTCGGCTTCGTGATCGCGCCGCGGCTCAACGCCGCCGGGCGGGTGGGGGAGGCGCTCGACGCGGCGCGCCTCCTCCTCGCCGAGACCCCGGAGCAGGCGGCCGAGCTCGCCGCGACGCTCGAGACCGCGAATACGACCCGCCGTGACCTGATGCGCACGGCGATCGCGGAGGCGCGGGCCGCGTTCGGGATGCCCGATCCCGGCCAGGCGCCCGGGCAGCAGCCGCTCCTCGACGTCCCGACGATCGACGCCCCGGCGATCGCGGTGGCGGGCGGGCCCGAGGCGCCCGCGATGCTGGTGCGCGGTCCGTGGCCGGTGGGGGTCGTCGGCCTCGTGGCAGGGCGGCTCGCCGACGAGACCGGACGGCCGACGGTCGTCGGAACGCCTCTCGGAGACGTGATCCGCGCCTCGTGCCGCAGCGACGGGCGGGTCAATCTCGCCGAGACCCTGGCCGCGTGCGCGGACCTGTTCCTCCGCTTCGGCGGGCACGCCGCTGCGGCAGGCTTCGAGCTTCCCGCCGAGCGGTGGGACGCCTTCACCGAGCGGTTCCTCGAGGCCGCAGCCGCCAATGCCCCGACCGACGCGCGGCCGCCGCTCGCGGTCGACCTCGCGCTGCCCGCCGCGTACGTCGATTACACGCTGTACCGTGACCTGGCACGGCTGGCACCGTGCGGAACGGGCAACCCGGAGCCGCTCGTGGCCGTCCTCGGCCTGACGGTCCAACGGGCGCGACTCGCCAACGGCGGACACACGCAGCTCGTCCTGCGCCGGGAGCGCGACGTCCTCGACGGCATCGCGTTCGGGCGGCCGGACCTGGTGGGGTCGCTCGTGGAAGGGGATCGAGTGGACATCGTCGCGCGGCTCGCGAGCCGGGTGTTCGGGGGCATGGAGACGCTGCAGCTGGAGATCCGCGACGTGTCGACGTCCGGTGCCCACCCGCGCGCCGCCGAGGTCCTCGCGCGCGCGGCCGGCCGCGCGTACGGCACGCCGACCGGACCTGGTGCCCCAGCGGCCGTGCACGGAGGGAGCACGTGACGGGCCGCCGCAACCCGCGTAGCGGCGCCGGGCCGCGCGACCCGAAGCGACGTGGCGGGCTGCGCGACAGCATCCCCCTCGCAGCGACGCTGTCGATCCTCGGACTCCTCGTGATCGGCGTCGTGACCTACGCGCTCGCCACGGGCGACCTGCCCGTCGGCGGCATCTCGAGCAACCCGGGGTCGTCCGACAACCCGGCGGTCCAGCGGACGCCCACGCCTCCCGACGTCGTCGTCGTTCCCACCGCGCCCCCCGTGGAGCAGGCGGATCCCATCCCGGGCACGTTCGTGTACGCGAAGGACGGCAACATCTGGCTCCAGACGAACGGCACCGCGCAGAAGCTCACCAAGGGCGGCAAGGACTCGATGCCCACGTTCTCCCCCGACGGCGAGACGGTGTACTTCGTCCGCGAGCGTGAGGCCGACGGTCACTGGATCGTCAACGGGGTCGGGCGGGACTACCTGCTCAACGTCCCGGCCCTGATGAGCATCCCGGCCGAGGGCGGCAAGGCGACCCGAGTGCTCGACGGGCTCGTGGACCCGCCGGGCGGCCTCCGGTGGAACGCGTTCATCCGCAACCCGGACGTGTCACCGAGCGGCCGCTACGTCGCGATCGCGACGGAGCTCCCTGACCCGAGTCGGTCCGACGTGACGGTCAAGATCTGGGACACGCGCCGAGAGCGGCTGATCGACCCCGGGCTGAGCGAGGTCGCACCGCTGGGCCACCAGGATCCGGAGTGGCGGCCCGACGGCGACAAGCTGATCTACGTGCGCAACGACCGCGATGGGGCCAAGGGCACGCCACGCCTGTACTCGTACGACATGGCGACCGAGAAGGCCAAGGCGATCACCGGCCCCGGCTATCTCCAGCCCTCGTTCTCGCCGGACGGCAAGTACCTCGCGGCGACGAAGACGTCGGCGTTCGGGACGGACGTGGTGATCCTCAACGCGACCAACGGCGCCGAGCTGTTGCGGCTCACCGACGACGGGGGGAGCTGGGCGCCGGTGTGGTCGCCCAACGGGGACCAGATCGCGTACCTGCACGCCGCGGGCCAGCTCGTGGACCTGCGGCTCGCGCAGCTCGAGGGCACGGGCCCCACGTGGACGGCCAAGGATCCGGTCGACCTGACGTCGAGCGCGGGCCTCGACGGCGCGTCTCAGCCCGATTGGTTCGTGCCCGAGGCGGAGCGGGTCGCACCCGCGCCGTCGGCCGACGCCGGCGGCTCGACCGCGCCGTAGGTGCAGCCCTACCTCGAGCGGCTCGCCGCACGAACCGCCGCGGCCGGGACGGTGCTGTGCGTGGGCATCGATCCGGAGCCCGCATCCCTTCCCGCCGCCTTCCCGCCGACGCTCGCGGGGGTCGAGGCGTTCGCACGGCTCATCCTCGAGGCGTCGCTGCCCGTTGCGGCCGCCGTCAAGCCCAACCTGGCGTTCTTCGAGGCGTACGGGGCGGAGGGTATCCGCGCCCTCGAGCGGCTCCGCGCCCTCGTCCCCAGCACCGTGCCGTTCGTGGCGGACGCGAAACGCGCCGACATCGGCACGACCGCCGCCCGCCAGGCCACCGCGCTGTACGACGTGCTCGGCGCGGACGCGATCACCGTGAACCCGTACCTCGGCGAAGAGGCGATCGGGCCCCTCCTCGAGCGGACCGACCGGTTCGCGTACGTCCTCTGCCGGACGTCGAATCCCGGTGCCGCGGAGCTCCAGGGGCTCGAGGTGATGAGCGATGCTGCGGCCGGCCATCCCGCCGAGCCGCTCTATGCGCGCGTGGCGCGGCGGGCGGGCGACTGGGGCCCCGGCGGAACGGTCGGCCTCGTCGTCGGTGCGACGGCGCCGGCGGAGCTCGGCGCGATCCGCGCGCTCGCGCCCGGCCTCGCGTTCCTCGTGCCCGGCGTCGGCGCGCAGGGCGGTGAGGTCGAGCCGGTGCTGCGGGACGGTCGCGCGACCGCCTCGCCCCTGGCGGGACGTCCGGGTGGCGGCCTGCTCGTCAACGTCTCGCGGGGCATCGCCCGGGCGGCGCTCCAGCCCCCCGCGGAGGGCCGTCCCGACGACCTCGGGGAGCGCGTCGCGGCCGCCGCCCGCGACTGGGCCGGAAGGCTCGCTGTGCTACCCTGACGCCGTTCCGGGCGGGCCCGACGAGGCCCCTTCCCGCACGAGGTTCCAGTCGCACATGCCGTTCATCAACGGGATCGGAGCCCCAGAGCTCATCATCATCCTGATCATCGCGTTGATCGTGGTCGGCCCCGGCCGGCTCCCGGATGTGGGCTCCGCGCTGGGCAAGAGCATCCGCGAGTTCCGCAAGGCGGCGAC
>DATFQL010000317.1:0-4985 GCA_035264305.1 Candidatus Limnocylindrales bacterium
CGTCGTGGCGGCGCTGCCGGCCGGGGACGTGCCACGCCGCGCGACGCCGCGTGCAGGAAAGGGGGAGGGCAGGCTCCGACCGCGCCCGGTCAAGCCGGTCGTCGGCACCGACGGCGAGGACGAGGGGGAGCCCCTCTAGCCGCCGGCGAGCCGGAGCGTGCGGCGTCAGCCGTCCTCGCGCGCAAGCCACGCGCCGAGGCCGCCGAGCACCCGCGCGGTCATCCCCCACACGTTCAGACCGTCGACGCGGTACGCCGCGTAGCGAAGCGACCAGCCGCGGACCTCGCGCTCGACCATCGTCAGGTCGCCTGACGGCAGGAAGGCGGCTAGGGGCGGCTCGAGGATCGTCGCGACCTCGGTCGGCTGAGGACGCAGCCGCGGCCGGCGCTCCGCGATGGCCACGACCGGCGTCACCGAGTAGTTGCTCACCGGGATCCACTGCACCGGCAGCATCCCGAGGACTCGCACCCCGGCCGCGTCGACGTCCAGGGCCACCTCCTCGCGTGCCTCCCGCAGGGCGGTGGCGATCAGGTCGGCATCCTCCGGCTCGGCGCGGCCGCCCGGGAACGAGACCTCACCGGAGTGATGGCCGCCCCGGTCGACCCGCTCCGTGAGCACGAGCCGGGCGTCCCGCAGGTCGTCGGGAAACACGAGGACGAGCACGGCCGCCGGGCGGGCGCCCGGATCGCTGGCGGGCCAGGACGGGCGCGGCCGCGGATCGCCCGTGTCCGCGAGGACCGGGATCAGGGCCTCGGGGCCGTCCGGGAGGACGTCCGGCAACGTCGCGAGCCGGCGAACGGCCTCCTCGAAGCGCACCGCGCCGCTAGTTGACGAGACTGCCGCCGTTCGGCCCCGTGGGGTCGTCGGGCGACGGAACGTCGAACAGGCTCGAGCGGCGTCCGGCCGCTGCCCCCGCGGGCTCGCGCTCGGTCGTGCCCGCCGGCGTCCGCGCGTCCCGCCGGTCCGACGCCTCGGCGACGACCGACCTCGAATCGGCGCTGAACACGAGCGCCCCCGAGACCGGATCCGCGTCCCCCGTGACGACGTCACCGGGCTTGAACGTCCCGGACAGGAGCGCCCGCGCGAACGGGTTCTCGACGAGCCGCTGGATCGTGCGCTTGAGCGGTCGGGCGCCGAACGCGGGGTCCGTGCCGTCGCGGACGATCACCTGGCGTGCCGCCGGAGTGAGCTCCAGGGCAAGGTCGTTCGCGGCGATCCGCGCCTGGAGGTCGGCGACGAGCAGGTCGACGATCCGGACGAGCTCCGCGTCGGTGAGGGCGTGGAACACGATGACCTCGTCGATCCGGTTCAGGAACTCGGGCCGGAAGTGCCCGCGCAGCTGATCGGTGACCTGGGCCTTCATCGACTCGTAGTCCCCGCCACCGGGCTTGCCGGCGAACGCCTGGATCTGCTGGCTGCCGATGTTGCTGGTCATGATCACGACGGTGTTCTTGAAGTCCACCGTCCGGCCCTGGCCGTCGGTCAGCCGCCCGTCGTCGAGCACCTGGAGCAGGACGTTGAACACGTCGGGGTGCGCCTTCTCGATCTCGTCGAGCAGGATCACCTGGTAGGGCCGACGCCGGACGGCCTCGGTGAGCTGACCGCCCTCCTCGTAGCCGACGTATCCCGGGGGCGCGCCGACGAGCCGCGACACGGCGAACTTCTCCATGTACTCGCTCATGTCGATGCGGACCATCGCGTGCTCGTCGTCGAACAGGAACTGCGCGAGGGCACGCGCGAGCTCGGTCTTGCCAACGCCGGTGGGGCCGAGGAACAGGAACGAGCCGATGGGCCGTCGCGGGTCCTTGAGCCCGGCGCGCGCGCGTCGCACGGCGTCGGACACGGCCGCGATCGCCTCGTCCTGGCCGACGACGCGATCGTGCAGCCGCTCCTCCATGTGGACGAGCTTCTGGAGCTCGCCCTCGAGCAGGCGGCTCACGGGGATCCCGGTCCATGCCGCGACGATGTCCGCGACGTCGTCGGCCGTGACCTCCTCCTTGAGCAGCGCGCCCGGTCCCTGGAGCGCGGCGATGGCCGCGTCCTGCTGCGCCATCCGCTCCTGGAGCTCGCGTGCCTTGCCGTATTTGAGCTCGGCCGCGGTGGCGTAGTCCGCCTCTCGCTCGGCCTGCTCGATGCGGACCTGGAGCTGTTCGATCTCCGACTTCGTGGCGCGCATCTCGGCGATCGCCGTCTTCTCGGCCTCCCAGCGCTGCTTCATCGCGCCGGCCTCCTCGCCGATCTCGGCGAGCTCGCCGTCCAGCGCGGCGAGACGCGCCTTGGACGCGTCATCGCTCTCCTTGCGCAGGGCCTCGCGCTCGATCTCGAGCTGCACCCGCCGCCGCTCCAGCTCGTCGAGCTCGATCGGCATCGAGTCGATCTCCATCCGGAGCCGGCTGGCCGCCTCGTCGACGAGGTCGATCGCCTTGTCGGGCAGGAAGCGCTCGGTGATGTAACGGTCGGACAGCGTGGCCGCGGCGACGAGCGCGGAGTCGGTGATCCGGACGCCGTGGTGAACCTCGTAGCGCTCGCGGAGGCCGCGCAGGATCGAGATGGTCTCCTCGACCGTGGGCTGGTCCACCACGACCGGCTGGAAGCGTCGCTCCAGCGCCGCGTCCTTCTCGATGTGCTTGCGGTATTCGTCGAGCGTCGTCGCGCCGATCGTGTGGAGCTCGCCCCGCGCCAGCATCGGCTTGAGCAGGTTGGATGCGTCCATCGCGCCTTCGGCAGCCCCGGCCCCGACGACCGTGTGCAGCTCGTCGATGAACAGGATCACCTGGCCGTCGGAGTCCTTGATCTCCTTGAGGACGGCCTTGAGGCGCTCCTCGAACTCGCCCCGGAACTTCGCGCCGGCGATGAGCGCGCCGAGGTCGAGGCCGATCACCCGCTTGTCCTTGAGCCCCTCGGGGACGTCGCCGCGGACGATCCGCTGTGCGAGGCCCTCGACGATCGCGGTCTTGCCGACCCCCGGCTCGCCGATCAGGACGGGGTTGTTCTTGGTGCGCCGGCTGAGCACCTGGACGGTGCGCCGGATCTCCTCGTCGCGTCCGATCACCGGGTCGAGCCGGCCGGCCCGCGCCTCCGCGGTGAGGTCGCGCCCGTACTTCTCGAGGGCCTGGTACGTGCCCTCCGGCGTGGCCGACGTCACGCGCTGGCCGCCGCGGACCGTCTGGAGCGCGCCGAGGATCGCCTCGGCGCCGGCGCCGTGCCGCTCGAGCAGCTCCTGCGCCTCCCCGCCTGCCTCGACGGTCCCGAGGAGCAGGTGCTCGGTCGACGTGTACTCGTCGCCCAGCCGTCGGGCCTCCTCGCGGGCACGCTCGATCACGCGCTTCGCGCGAGGGTCGAGCGTCAGCGAACCGCCCTGGATGCGCGCGCGGCGGGCGAGGATCCCCGCGAGCTCGTCACGGATCCCGGGGACGTCGACGCCGAGCCGCCGGAGCGTCTCGGCCGGGATGCCGTCGTCCGGGGCGAGGAGTGCGGCGAGCAGGTGCTCGGCGTCGAGGACCGGGCTCTGCGCCCGCTCCGCGAGCTGCTGGGCGGTGAGGATGGCCTCCTGGGCCTTCTCGGTGAAGTGGTCGAGCTGCATCGTTCTGGTCTCGTTCGGTGGGGGTCTCGTTCGGGTGGATGTGCCAGGTCGGCTGGATGGTCAGGTGGTTGCGCGGGGATCGGGCTGGTCCACGAGGTCGAGGAAGGCCTCGGCGGCCCGCCGCTGCTCGTCGTTGAGCCTCGACGGCAGCACGACGCGGACCTTCACGTACAGGTCGCCGGCGCCGCCGTCCTTCATCTTCGGCATGCCCTGGCCGGTCAGCCGGAACGTTCGTCCGCTCTGGGTCCCGGCCGGGATCGTGAGCAGGATCCTGCCCTTCAGCGTGGTCACCGGGATCTCGGCGCCGAGCAGCGCCTCGCGCAGCGTCACCGGCAGCTCCCGCTCCAGGTCCGCGCCCCGGCGCGTGTAGATGTCATGCGGGGTCAACCGGACCGTGACGACGATGTCGCGGCCCTTGGGACCCGTCCCGGCGAGACGCACCCGGCTCCCCGTGTCGACCCCTCGAGGGATCTGGACCTCGTACCGCTTGCCCTCGACCTCGAGCAGGCGCTGCGTACCGTGGTACGCCTCCTCGAGCGTGAGCTCCGCCGGCGCCTCGAGCGGCGCCAGCGCCCTGGACGGCGCGGCAGCCTGACCGGTGCTCGCGGTGGAGCCGTTCCCCCCGAGGCCCATCTCGGACAGGATGTCCTGGAAGCTGGGGCTGGAGCCAGAGCTCCGGCGCGCCATCCGCTCGGCGACGAAGTCGCGATCGCCGGCCCCGTGCGACGTGGCACCCGCAGCGGCGCCCGAGAAGAACGTCCGGAAGAAGTCGGAGAACCCCGCGTCGCCGCCGGTCCGGAACTCGTACCGCACGCTGCCGCCCTGGCCGAAGCCGCCGGCCGTGCCGTCCGCCGCTCGTGCGAAGTCCGCGAACGGGCCGCCGGCACCAAACGGATCGCCCGCGCCGCGTCCGCCGCCCCGCGCTCCGGCGCCGGCGTGCTGGAACTGCTCCCAGTTCGCTCCGAGCAGGTCGTACTGCTTGCGTTTGTCCGGGTCGGACAGGACGGCGTTGGCCTCGTTGACGTCCTTGAACCGCTGTTCGGCCGTGGCGTCGCCGGGATTCCGGTCGGGGTGGTGCGCGCGCGCGAGCTTCCGGAACGCCTTCTTGATCTCGGCCTGCGAGGCCGAGCGGGGCAGTCCGAGGATCTCGTAGTAGTCGCGGTACTCCATCGGTCGGGATCCTGGCGACCGCCGGGACGCCTGCGGCGCCCCGGCGATGCGGTCCTTAGCGGTCGCCCTGCACGACGACCTGCGGCTGGTCCGCCGGCGGGAAGGTCGTCCGGCGGACCCGGCTCTCAGGCTCGGGCTTGGGCAGCTTCTCACCGCCCTCGACGATCGTCGGAGGCACGGTCTTCAGCGGCTTCGGGCGGCGACGGAGCGCCGCCTCCAGCACCTGGTCCAT
>DATFQL010000318.1:0-2732 GCA_035264305.1 Candidatus Limnocylindrales bacterium
GCGACTCCCCATTCGTGCGCGTGCCCGTCGGCGGGTTCGGGCGGGCCGGCATATGGCGGGAGCTCCCGGCGCGGGGTCGAGACGTCGAACGCGACCCCTGGATCGCCCGTCTCCACGAGGCGGAACGGGACCCCGGCGGCCTCGAGGTCCGCGAACAGGTCCCCCGGCATCCGGGTCGTCCCCTGCGCCGCGAACAGGTCGAGGAAGCGGATGGGGAGCAGGATCGGCCAGCCCTGTTCTCCATCCCAGGTGGGCCGCGTGACGCTGGCCCGATCCGGACCGAAGGATTCGATGAGCGTGGTGACGGTCTCGGCGTCCACCCAGGCCATCCGGGCCGGCCAGACGAGCGCGCCCTCCGTATCGGCGGTGAGCGAGCGTGCGGCCTCGATCCCGTTGACGATCTGCGCCACGGGTCCGCCGGCCGGATCCACCGGGGCGACGATCGTCACCTCCGCGTTCGCGAGCGTGTCGCTGATGGCGCCATCGGGGTCGAACGAGCACACGACGACCGGCGTCGCCCCGCCGGCCCACGCGACGTCGACGAGGCGTCGAACGGCCGGCGTTCCGTCCGCGTCGGTCAGCGCGGACGCCGGGCTCGCGGCGAGGATGACGGCGGCGACGGTCATGACGTGACTCCTCGGGGATCGGGGAGGGGAGTGTACCGAGGCGGCGCGGAACCTTTCCGGGCGTGCCGGGTTATTGTCGATGACGCCGGAGGAGGAGCGGCGTCGCCCCGCGCGCAGCGCGACGGGCAGCCGTCGGAGGAGGATCGAGCCCTGCCCACGTCGATCGGCCTCGTGCCGGCCGTGCTGCATCGCAGCCGCGCTGATTGGCCGATCGTCCTCGCGTCGTGGCTGCTGCTGACGTGCGCGGTGTCGCTGCTCGCCGCCGGGACCCTGTACACGGATGCTGTCACCCTTGCGGGCCTCCATCGAGAGCTCCGGGAATCGCCCGCGTCCGACCGCGCGGTCGTCGTCCGCACGAAGATCCTGCCTGACCGCCTCGCAGCCGCCGACGCGGCGATCGTCCCTGAGCTCGAGGCCCTCCTCGGGCCGACGGGCGGCAGCGTCGTCCGCGTACGCCAGTCCTCGCCCTATGCCGACGCGGCCGCGGATCCCAGCACGGTCGAGCAGCTCACGGTGTTCGCCTCGTACGAGGGCATCGAGGATCATGCCGACCTCGTTGACGGGCGCTGGCCGACGCCTGGCCGCACGCCCGTGGAGGCGGCCCTGTCCGAACGGGCCGCGGCGCTGCTCGGCGTCGGGGTGGGGGACATCATCGTGCTCCGGTCCCGGCTCGACGAGTCGCGCGAGGTCGAGGTCCGGGTAACGGGACGATGGGCGGCCGATCACGCCGACGAGTGGTGGATGGGCGAGCAGCTGGCGCTGACCGGCACGCAGACGGGAGGCTCGTTCACGACCCGCGGCCCGCTCATCGTCGCGCCCGACGATCTTGTCACGGGACCCCTCGCGGACCCGGTGAACGCCGAATGGCGCGCCGTCCCGCGCGTGGACGGGTTCACCCCGCAGTCGATCGCGAGCGTGGCCGACCTCGCGGCCGGCATCGATGCCCGGATCAACGCCGCGCTGCCGTTCACGAACCAGGCGGAGGTCCAGACGAAGCTGCCGGCGATCCTCGCGAGCGTCGACCGGTCCGTGCTCGTGACCCAGGCCGGGATCCTGCTGCTGCTCGTGCAGTTCGGCGTCCTCGCCGCGTACGCCGTGATCCTCGTCGCCGCGCTGCTCCTCGAGCGCCGCAGGACCGAGACCGCGCTGCTCCGTGCCCGTGGCGGCGGGTTCGGCCATCTCGTCGCGATGGCGCTCGGTGAGGCGCTCCTCGTCACGCTGCCGGCCATGATCGCCGCGCCATGGGCCGCGGCGCTCCTCGTACAGGGCGTTCGCCTCAACCCCGCGCTCGAGGGCGTCGGGCTCGAGGCGCCGCTGCCCGGCCCGACCACCTTCGGCGTCGCCCTCTTCGCGGGCGTGATCGCGATCCTCGCGCTCACCGTCCCGACGCTCGTGTCCGGTGCACCGATCGCGGGTGTCCGCGCCGCCGTCGGCCGCCGGGTCGGGGCGTCGCTGCCCCAGCGGCTCGGGCTCGACCTCGCGCTCGTCGTGCTCGCCGTGATCGCCCTCGTCCAGCTGCGGCTCTACGGGGCGCCGATCACCCGGACGGCGCGCGGCGCGCTCGGCGTGGATCCACTGCTCGTGGCCGCGCCCGCGATCGGCCTCCTCGCCGGGGCCGTGCTCGCGGTGCGGATCGTCCCACGCGTCGCCGAGCTCGCGGAGCGGCTCCTCGCGCGCGGCCGGCGCCTGGTCCCCGCGCTCGCCGGCCGACAGGTCGCCCGGCGGCCGATGCGGTACACCCGCGCGGCGCTGCTCCTGATCCTCGCCGCCGCGCTCGGGACGTTCGCCTCCGCACACGCCGCGACATGGACGCGAAGCCAGGGCGACCAGGCGTCGTACGCGGCAGGCGCGGATGTCCGTGTGACGCCCGATCCGCAGGGAGCGGTCCCGACGTGGGGCCTGGGGGAGGCCCTCCGCGCGACGCCCGGCGTCACGGCCGCGACACCCGTGGAGAAGGCGTCGATCGAGCTCGGCACGACGCTCCGCGACGGCGTGCTGCTGGGCATCGATGGCACCACGATGTCGGAGCTCGTGCGGGTCCGTGACGACGCCGACGGCGGGACGACCACGGACGGCCTCGCCGCGCTCGGGGCGACACGCCCGCAA
>DATFQL010000319.1:0-19496 GCA_035264305.1 Candidatus Limnocylindrales bacterium
GGCTCCGGCCGCTTGCGCCGCTCGGTGCGCTGCTCCTCGTCCGTCCGCGGCTGCCCGCGTGGCTGCCGTGGCTGACGCTCGAACGGTTGCGGGTGGGCGACACGCACATCACGATCCGCTTCGAGCGCGACGCCCGGGGAGGCACGCGCCACGAGATCGTGTCCCAGGACGGGCCGCTCGACGTCGTCCGGACAGACATGCACCCGGGTTCCGGCGGTGCCTTCAGCGACGTGGCGGTCGCGCTCGGCCCCGGGACGGCGCCGGGTTCTGGGGACTCTCGCACGCTGCGCTCGGTGCTGACCATCCTCCGTGGACGCCCCGAGGGCGACGGTGAGGGCGACCGTGGCTGAGCGGCGGATCGGCTACCACGCGAGTCACGAGCAGCATCCGCCGTCCGACCTGCTGCGCTTCGCGTGCGCCGCGGCGGATGCCGGGTTCGAGGCGGCGATGTGCTCGGACCACTTCCAGCCCTGGAGCGAGCGTCAGGGCCACAGCGGCTTCGCATGGGCCTGGCTCGGCGCCGCGCTGGCGTCCACGCCGATGTCCTTCGGCACGGTCACGGCCCCGGGGCAGCGGTACCACCCGGCGGTGGTCGCCCAGGGCGCCGCGACGCTGGCCGAGCTGTACCCGGGACGGTTCTGGCTTGCGCTCGGGTCGGGCGAGGCGATGAACGAGCTCGTCGTCGGCGGCGCGTTCCCGGCGAAGGACGAGAGGAATGCCAGGCTTCGCGAGTCCGTCGACGTGATCCGTGCGTTGCTCCGGGGCGAGACCGTCACGCATCGCGGCCTCGTGACGGTCGAGGAGGCGCGCCTCTGGAGCCTCCCCGATGAGCCGCCGCCGCTCATTGGCGCGGCGATCACGCCGGAGACCGCCCGCTGGGTCGGCTCGTGGGCGGATGGGCTGATCACCATCGCGCGGTCTCCGGAGGACATGCGGCGGGTCGTCGACGCGTTCCGGGAAGGGGGCGGCGAGGGCAAGCCGATGCGCCTCCAGGCGCAGCTGTCGTGGGCACGGACCGATGCCGAGGCGCTCGCCAACGCGCATGACCAGTGGCGGACCAACATCTTCGACAGCCCGGTTCTCGGCGAGCTGCGGTCACCCGCGTCGTTCGATGCGGCCGCATCATTCGTCCGCCCGGAGGACGTCGACGGGCCGGTCCGCGTCTCGTCGGACGTCGGCCGCCACGTCGCCTGGCTCGAGGGAGACCTCGAGCTCGGCTTCGAGCGCGTCTACGTGCACAACGTCGGCCGCGACCAGGACTCGTTCATCGAGACCTGGGGGCGCGACGTCCTGCCGCGGCTGGGGTAGCCTCGCGCCCGACCGCCCCCGCGGTCGTCTGCTCGGTGGCGCGGTCGCCGCGCCTAGCGGTCGACCGGCAGGTCCAGGCGGTCACCCCACTCGGCCCAGCCGCCGTCGTACACCGCGACGTCCTCGTGGCCCAGGACCATCAGCACGTAGGCGAGCTTCGCCGCCGCGACGCCCGACCCGTCGTAGCACACGAGGCGCCGGCCGCGGGTGATGTTCGCCTTGAGCAGGATCGAGCGCAGCTCGGCCGCGTCCCGCAGCCGCTGCGTCCCGGGCTGGTGCATCGTCGCGACCGGCACGTTCACCGCGCCCGGGATGTGCCCGAGGCGGCGGACATTGCCCTCGAAGCCGCGGTACTCGGCCGGGCCACGCGCGTCCACGAGCAGCACGTCGGGCGCGCCGAGGAGGCCACGCACGTCCGCGGTGGTCAGGCGCTCCCGCACCTGCGCCCGGGGCGTGAACGTCGCGGGGGTCGCCAGGACCTCCCCGTTCACGATGGGATGACCCGCCTCGATCCACGCCGGCCAGCCGCCCTCGAGGATCCGCCCCGACTCGTAGCCGTACGCGCGCAGGCTCCACCAGATCCGCGACGCGAAGTACGAGACGGTGTCGTCGTAGATGACGACCGACGTCCCGTCGCCGATCCCGGATCGGCTCATGACCGCGCCGAGACGCGCGGGCGCCGCCAGCAACAGCGCGTCGCCGCCCTCGGGCGTGTCGATGACGTCGGCGCGCCAGTCCATGTAGACCGCATCGGGCACGTGCCCCGTCGCGTACAGCTGGCGCGCGGTGCCGTCGGGGCGCCAGCGGGCATCGATGACACGCAGGTCCGGTCGGCCGAGGTTCTCGGCAAGCCATTCCGGCGTCGCGATGAGCTCGGGGCGCGCAGTACCGGCCAAGTGCGGCCTCCGTGGTGACGGACCGGGGCGGCGGGGGGCGGTACGTATGATAGGCCCGTGGTCTCTCCCTTCATGCCCGAGACGGAGAAGGTCGCCGCGATCCGGGAGCTGCTGCCGGCAACCGGCGCCGGGATCTACCTCAACGCCGGGACGGCGGGACCGATGCCTGCGGAGACGCAGCTGGCGATGGACGAACAGGCGGCCCGCGAGCTCGCGGTCGGCCGGGCGAGCCCTGACCAGTTCGAGGAGATCCAGCAGCGCTGGGCGGAGCTCCGCGCGTCGATCGCGGCGGTGATCGTCGCGGACCCGGACGACGTCGCGATGACCCACTCGACCACGGATGGCATGAACCTCGCGATCAATGCGCTCCCGTGGCGCGAGGGCGACCGCGTCGTGACGACCCGTCACGAGCATCCAGGCGCCCTCGGTCCGCTGCTCGCCCTGCGCAACCGGCTGGGGGTCGAGATCGATCTCGTCGACATCGGCGACGGAGCGGACGCAGGCCGGACCCTCGAGGCGTTCCGGGATGGGCTCGAGCGCCCCGCCCGTGCGGTCGTGACGAGCCACGTCCTCTGGACGACGGGCGCCGTCCTGCCGATCCGTGACATCGCCGAGCTTGCCCGGGCTGCAGGGAGCTCGACGATCATCGACGGTGCCCAGTCCGCCGGAGCGATCCCGATCGAGATCGAGGCGCTCGGCGCCGACGCGTACGCGATCCCGGGCCAGAAGTGGCTGCTCGGCCCCGAGGGGATGGGCGCGCTGTGGGCACGACGCGGCTGGGCCGACGCGGTCGTACCGGCCAGCGCCGGCTTCATCTCGTACGAGACGTACGACCTCGTCCGTCCCGCCCTCCACCCCGGTGCCCGGCGGTTCGAGCTCGGCTTCTTCCATCGGCCGTCCGTCCTCGGCCTCGCACGCAGCTGCGGGTGGCTGACGATGTACGTCGGGCTGCCATGGGCGCACGAGCGCGCCGCCCGACTCGCCCACGCGGCGGCGGACCGGCTCGCCGCGATCACCGGCGTGACGGTCCTCACGCCTCGCGACGCCATGGCCACGCTCATCACATTCCGGGTCGCGGGCTGGCCCGCCGCGGACGCCGTTCGCGAGCTGGGCGCCCGGACGTTCGCGATCATCCGCGACCTGCCGGCGCTCGACGCCGTCCGCATCTCGGTCGGGTTCTGGAACACCGAGGAGGAGCTCGAGCGGTTCGCGCGCGGCGTGGAGCTCCTCGCGGCTCATACCCCCGAGTCGATCCCGCCGCGGCGCACGCTCGCCGTCCTGGGGTCGGACGACTCGCCCCTCAGGTGACAGGCCTGCCCACGCCGGGCGCAGGCCGACCCGACGTCCGCCGCCGCGGCTTCGTCGAGGTCCGCTGGAGGCAGTTCCGGCGTGCACCCCGGCCCGTGTTCCGCGCGGTCATGACCAGCCTGTCGATCGCGCTCGTGCTCGGGATCCTGTTCCTCGCCTACGACGTCGCGCTCGACCACGGCGCGCAGCTGCCGGGCGGCGACCTCCGACTCCTCGCCCTGACGGCGTACGTCCTCGTGGTGCTCGTCGCCGGCGCCGTCCTCACCTGGCTCGTCGTCCCACTCCCCACGGGGGTCGAGGGCCGTCGCGCGACCCGCACCCCGTGGAGCCTCGCGCTCGGCCTGTTTGCCGCGGTGCCGGTCGCGTACCTCGTCCTCGTCGTCCTCCACGAGATCGTCAAGCCACTCCTCGCCGGTTGACCGCGGACCCATCCGCGTGGACCCGATCGACCTATCGACACCCCATTGCATCGGGCGGCTATCATCGGGGTCGATCCACGCCGCCCCACCCGCTCGAGGATCCTCGTGGGCAACGACGAACAACACCTGGCGCTGCCAAAGCTGTACGGCGCACCCGCGTACGCCCGGCCGAGCGCGCCCGTCGTTTCCGCGGAACGGCCCTTCGATCCGGACGACCTGCCGCTCGAGGCCGACCAGACGTCGGAGGAGCGCGACTACGCGGCGGAGCTCGAGGCGCGGATCCAGGCGGGGGATCACGTCGGCGCGGCGAGCGGCGGCGGTCGTGAAGGCTCCCCGATGCTGCGCGGCCGCCCGTTCCGGCTCGGGTCGATAGGCTCGCGCATCCGCGGCGACGGCGGGAGCTCCACCGCGGCCTGACGTCCGCCGACGTGCCTCACGCCATCCGCCTCCTCGTGGGGGAGTAGCTCAATCGGTCAGAGCGGCGGGCTTATATCCCGCTGGTTCCAGGTTCGAGTCCTGGCTCCCCTACCACCCCTCATGGCAGCGGCCTTCCTCGTGCGTCTCCGCCGTGCGGCCATGCAACGCGTCCCTGACGCCGGACGCCCGTGCGTGAACGCGCTCGACCCGGCCGGCGCGCGATCCTCGATCCGGCGAGCGGCGCCGCCTGTCGTCGTCCTCGCCGCCACCTCGCGCCACCCCGCGCGAAATCGAGGAGACGCCACCATGACGACGCCCGACCGTCACGACACCGCCCCCGGGATGGGCGACCCGTCGCGCAGCGACGACATCGACAGCCCGGGACTCCGCTCGGACACGGGCGGCAGCGGCGCGCAGACCGACGAGGGGTCCACTCCCGTCGCGGGTCCCGCTCCGCAGGCGGGCGACGGGTCGGAGATCCGGCCTGACCCGGATCCGGGCCGCAGCGGCCCGCTCGGCGGCCAGCTGGGCAGCGCGGGCGGCGGCTACGGCACGGGGAGCGGCACCGGCACCTCGGGCGGGAGCCCCGACGGCGAGGACGTGCAGGCGGAGAGCGGTCCGGGCCCGCAGACGGACTGGCTGCGCTCTGCGCCGGGCGAGGGCGAGCAGGGGCCCGACCGATGACGGACGACACGCGCCCGGCAGGGAAGGCCGCATGGACCGACGACCCGACGGCGCCCGACGACGGCCTCGACCCCGGCGAGGAGAACGAGGTTCCGCCCGCGCCGCGGTATCACGGCGGCGTCGACGATCCCGCCCATCCTGACTATTTCACGACGGAGCACCGCGGGCTGCCGCATGGCACGGATCTCGCCGGCATGCCGGAACGCGACCTCGTCGTCGACGACCACGCGAGCCAGACGGCGGGCGCCGGCGCGGCGACCCAGGGCGAGGTCGCGGGCCGTGCGCCCATCCCGGGCGCCACCGACGCGAGGATGCCAGGCGACCCCCGGCGCGATCGTCCGGACGCCCAGCCGGCCTGACGTCCGTTGATCACCGGCGGAACGGCGTCCTCCGGCGGCCCCGCGCCCCACCCGGCGCTGCTGCCGGACGCGCGGCGCGACCTGCCGTCCGCGCGCACGGTTGCCGCCGGATGCACCGCGTGCGACCTCTGGGCTCGCGCGACGCAGACCGTGTTCGGGGAGGGCCCCGACCGCGCGCCGCTGTTCCTCCTCGGCGAGCAGCCCGGGGACCGCGAGGACCTCGAGGGCCACCCGTTCGTCGGTCCGGCAGGGGAGCTGCTCGGCCGGGCGCTGGATGACGCCGGGATCCGACGCGAGGACGCGTTCGTGAGCAACGTCGTGAAGCACTTCAAGTGGAAGCCGCAGGGGAAGCGGCGCCTCCACGAGCGCCCGAACGCGGCCGAGATCCGGGCCTGCCGTCCGTGGCTCGACCTGGAGCTCGAACTCGTCCGCCCCGATGTCCTGGTCCTGCTCGGGGCGACGGCGGCGAACGCCGTGCTCGGCCCGCGCTTCCGCCTGACCGAGAGCCGCGGGATGCTCCTCGAGGCGGAAGCCGACGCGGCCGGGGGGCCGGCGCGGATCGCGACCTTTCACCCGTCGGCGGTCCTTCGCGCACGAGACGCAGAGTCGCGACGGACGACGTACGAGGCACTGGTCGCCGACCTGACGGTTGCCCGCCAGCGGCTCGCGAGCTAGCGCGCGGCCGCGACCGAGCGAATGAGCTCGACGAGCGACTCGCGCCGCTCTGAGCTGAGGCCGCGCTGCGTCGGGAGGGCCTCCAGCCAGCCGGCCAGGTCTCGAGGAGCCACGACGGCGCACGAAGGCGTCCGCTCCACGCGGGTGTCGTCGGTCACGATCGCGGCGTAGACGCGGACGAGGAAATCGCGGTCGTGCGTGGTCAGCCATCCGCGGACCCGCTCGGCGTCGCGCGCTGCGCGCTCGAGCGGTGCCTCCATCGGCACCCAGCGGCCGCGCGCGCCGCGGATCTCCCAGCGGCCGCCGACGTGCCGGCTGACGCCCGCCGGGGGAACGTCGCCGAGGACGACGAGCCCGAACGGCCCGAGGACGAGCTCGTGGATCCGGCGGCCGCCGGGCAGCACGAGATCGGTGGCGGCGAGATGGTCGGGACCCAGGGCCTTCGCGAGCGTCGGGGTCACGGACCTCGACCGGCGCAGGCCGGCCGCGTCGATGGCAGTCGCGACCCGGGCGAACCCGAACAGGAGGAACCCGGCCGGGACGAGGATCGCGAACGCCCAGGCCGTCACGCCGAGCACCGTCTGGAGCGTGGACGGCCGGCCGGCCGGGATGAACGAGTTGATGAGCGGCGTGCCGAGGCACAGCCACCCCAGCATGAGGCCCGCCAGCATCAGCAGGGCCGCCGTCGTCGCCGAGCGAAGCACGGCCAGACGGTCGGAGCGGGACCGGGAGCCGTCGGCGACGATGACCTGCATGCCGCGATCGTTGTCGATCCGCGCGGGCGCGTGACCCGAACGATGTGACTACGTAGGAAGGGTCGTCGGTACGTCCGACCGCACCGGACCGGACCCGACCACCCGCGCGCCGGTGCCCCCAGGCACCGCCTTCTCGGAGACGCTCCGGGGCATGGTCGCTCCGCCCATCGCGAACGCGCGCGCGCGGCAGCCGCCGGTCCCTCCCCTGCAGTGACCCCCGTACCATTGCGGCCCGCTCCACGCCCTCGGATGCTGCCGCGAGGGAACCCGTCCCACAAACGGGAACGAGGAGGCGGCAGCACCACCTTGCGTCACCGCTCGACAGGCTTCGGCGCGTTCGCCAAGCGACTCGGCCAGCCGGCGACCCGGGCGGTCCTCGCGGCGATGCTCCTGGTAGCCGTCACGGCACTGCCGACCACCGCTGCAGGGAGCGGTCCGACGAGCCTCGTGAACCCCGAGGTCAGTCCGACGACTGCGACGACGACCACGGTCATCACGTTCGCCGTGACGTTCCGCAACTCGCAGGGCGGCGAGCCCGACTACGTCCGCGTGCGCATCGGTGACGTCGTGCACGCGATGCAGCCGTCGACCGGCGCCCAGGACTGGAAGAAGGGCGGGCGCTTCGTCTACCGGGCGAAGCTCGACGCCGGTACGTACCCGGTGACGTTCATCGCCTCCGATGCCAAGCGTCACGAGGCGACCCTGTCGGCTGGGTCGGTGACGGTCAAGCCGGCTGCCACGCCGAAGCCGACACCGAAGCCAACGCCCAAGCCAACCCCGAAGCCGACGCCGAAGCCCACCCCCCGGCCGACCGCCGAACCTGCCGCGGCGCTTCGTGACACGCCCGCGGCGCCTGACGCCGCGCCCGCGCAGACGGAGACCCCGGTGCGCCGGTCGACGCCTGACCCGACGCACGCCGCCGAGCAGACTGCCTCGCCCACGCCGAGCAGCTCCCCGAACCCGGTCACGGCGGGGCTGATCCCCCGCTCGGGCTCGGGTGAGGGCGGATCCGGTCCGGGCCGAGGCGGGACCGGGCCGATCCGCGGCGGCGTGCCCGTCGACGCCGGCCTGCGGGGCACAAGCGGCGGCCTGCTCGCGACGCTCTTCCGGGCGATGCCCGCGACGGTGGTCGCCACTGGTGGCGTGACGATGGCCATGGCGTTTCTCGTGTTTGGCAAGAAGCGCCGCGACCAGGAGCCCACGGCGCCGGATGACGTGCTCGCGGCCCACGCCGCGCGCGGGGCCGGGCTGGCGCCCGACGCCGCCTACGGGAGTGTCGTCGTCCCCCGTGCGGCCGCGGCCGCCACTGCCGTCCAGGCCGCCATCGCCACGCCCGCCGCAGCCGCCGGCTCGCCGGACATCGACGGCCACATGCCCCGCTGGCGCCGGCCATCGCTCATGGAGGCCCGCAAGGCCGATCCCACCCGGGGCGTGGGCGCCGCCGCCGTGAGCCTGCGCTTCGACGGCGACGTCGGGGATGCCGTGGACGGCATGGAGCGCCGGCTCATCCGCTACCGCCTCGTCAGCCTGCTGGATCTTCCCGATGAGGTCCGGGGGACGGAGATCAGCGTGCTCGACGAGGGCGACGAGGTCGTCCTGCTCGAGAAACGCGGCACCTACTGGCGCGTCCTGTGCCCCGACGGGCGGCAGGGCTGGCTCCACAAGATGACGCTGGGGGACGTCGTGATCGACCCTTCGACCCAGGCCGGCGACAGCTGGACGTCGGGCGACGACGGGCCGCTGACCGGCGGGTTCGAGGACATCCTGCGTGCGTACACGGAGAAGCGCCAGCAGCTCGGCGAGGCCTAGGCGGCGGCTTCGTCCGTCGGGGCGGTCGACGTCCGCTTCGCTGCGGGCGCCTTGCGCAGCACGAGGATGTGCTGGTGCGCGATGTTCGGCACGAATGTCCGCGGGTAGCCGTAGGGCCTGAGGCGCGTCCCCGCCTGGTACCACGCGATGTCGCCCTTCGGCACGAGGCCCACGGCATCCGCGCGCGCAGCGAGGTCCGCGGCGGTGAACACGTACCGTCCCGCCTGGTACGCGTCCCGGACGATGAGGACCGTGTAGCGTCCCGGCCGCAGGACACGGTGGCACTCCGCGAGCACTCCCTGCATCGCATCGAGGAACGCGGGGTAGTCCGCGAGGTTCGCGAGATCCGCCTCATGTTCGCTGACCATCGCGTAGTCGGTGCGTCGGTTCGCATGTGCCGCCGACAGCGGGCCGCCGGCCATCGTCATGGGGAGCTGCACGTTGTACGGCGGATCGGTGGCGACGAGATCGATGCTGGCGTCGGGAACGGCGCGAAGGAGCGTGCGGGCATCGCCGTGCCGCATCTCGAGCCCCGTCGGGTCGAACCCGCGCGGCCCGCCCGGGTCGTTCGCGCCAAGGTCGACCAGCACGGGTCCGGCGCCGTCCCGTTCGGCGGCAAGCGCGGCGACGGTCGCCTGGTAGATCTGGATCCAGCGCTCGTCCAGCTCGAGGCCGATCGCGCGGCGCGGCCGGCGTGCCACGGCCGCGCCGAGGAGCGTGCCGCCGACGCCCGCGAACGGGTCGAGGACGAGCTCGCCTGACTTGGTGAAGAACTCGATCAGGCGAGCCATGAGGCGTGGCGGCTTGTTGGCGCCGTGCGCCTTGCGCAGGGCGTGGCCCAGCTCGGACGGGTAGGCCGTCGTCCACACCGATTTCGTGAAGTACAGCCACTCCTCGCCGGAGAGCTCGTTGAGGTCGTTGGCGGGGTGGGGCGGGCGGCGCTCCTGCACCCGGGCAGGGTACCCGGGCGCAGGCGGCGGCCGTTCGAGGGGTCAGGCGGTGACGCGGTCGCGCTGCGCCGCGAGGCCGGCGGCGATGCTGCCCGCGGCGAGCACGAGGTGCAGGCCGTGGTCGGCGGTGTTGACCGGCATCGCGAAGAGCCCGAACAGGTCGGGCGAGATGAGCGTCGCGATGAGCACCAGCAGGTACGCGACGCCGAAGGCGATCGTGGCCTGCGCAAGCGCGCGGCCGCGCTGCGTCGCGCCGATGAACAGCGCCACGAGCCCGGTGAGGATGTGGACGACGTTGTGGACCGTGTCGACGTGGAACAGTGCGTCCTCACGCTGGCTCACGATCGGGTTGTCGACGAAGCCGAGAAGGCCCGCCGCGAGGAGTGCGACGCCGACGACGAGCATCCACGTGCGCGCGATGGCGCCCGTGTCGCGGTCGTCGGCCTGGATCCGTCCGTAGTCGCGGTTCCCGCCGCCGTTCCTGTCCATGGTCATGAGCTTCCTCCCGTCACCGTCCGCGCCGGTGCGCGGTTCGCGGTGCGCGCCCACGATCGACCCTCCGACCGTGCCGCGACCGGAACCGCACATGGGAGCGGCGTTGCACGGTCATGTCCCTTCAGCCCGCCTCGTGCGCCGCGCGACAGGGCCCGTCGGGCCGCGCCGCATCCCTACAATGCGGCGATGCCGGGGAGAGTGGTCAGCCGCCGGTTCATCGGCCGAGAGCAGGACATCGCGCGAGTCGACGCCGCCATCGCCGGCGCGGACGGCGGCGTGGCGACGACGATCCTCGTCGCCGGCAGCGCCGGGATGGGCGCGAGCCGCTTCGTCGACCAGGTCCTCGAGCGAGCAGAGGCGCGCCCCCAACGGCCGGTCATCCTCCGTGGGCGTGCCAACGGCCCCGTCGATCCTCCGTGGGCGTCCGTCCTCGAGGCGCTCGGTCCGCTCGTCGACAGGCGCGGCGACGACGAGCTCCGCGCCCTGCTCAGGCGTGACGCGCGCCCGCTGCTGCTGGGACTGCCACGGATGGCGGAGCTGGCCGCCGGGATGCCCGATCCCCTGACCAGCGCCCTCGCCGACCCCGAGCGCCGCCAGCCGAGGGCGCTCGAGGCCCTGCTCCGATGGCTTGGCCGGGTCGCCGCGGAGTGTCCGATCGTCCTCGCGCTCGAGGACCTCCACGTCGCCGACGCCGCGACCCGGGCGTTCGCCACGTTCGTCGCCCGGACCGCGCGTGAGGAGCGCCTGTCGCTCGTCCTCACCTGGCAGCCGGACCGGCTCACGCGCGAGCATCCGCTGCGCGAGAACCTGGCCGTGATCGAGGCCGCGCTGCGGGCCCCGGTGCGGGTCGACCTGGCACCGCTCACGCGCCGCGAGATCGGCTCCCAGATCGAGGGGATCGAAGGTGAACGGCCCTCGGCGTCCGTCGTCGTCCTCGTCGCCGAGCGCTCGGCGGGAACGCCGCTCGTCATCGAGGAGCTGATCGCCGCGCGCCGGGAGCTCCGGCACGTGAGCCTCACCGGGACGCTCGGCGACCTGATCGCGGCCAGGCTGGCGCGCCGTTCGCCGGAGTGCCGCCGCGTGCTGCGGCTGCTCGCGTCGGCCCAGCGCCCGATGGAGCGGGAGCGTCTGACGCGCGTGGCGGCCGCGTTCGAGGCCGAGCTCGCGACCGCGAGCGCCGGGACGAATCTGCCGCCGCGCTCGTCGTCGACGCCCCGGCGCAGCATCGACGGGCTCGATGGGGACCTCGCGGCCGGACTCGCGGAGGCGATCGAGTACGGGTTCGTCCGCGAGGAGGCCGACAACCGGATCCGCATCCGGCACGAGCTGGTTGCCCGGGCCGTCGTGACCGACCTCCTGCCAACCCAACGCCCCCGGTACCGGGCCGCGCTCGCCCAGGCGTTCGCCGATCTCCCGATCGTCGCCGCGCACCACTGGCGCGAGGCGAACCGGCTCGACGAGGCGAGGGCAGCGGCGCTCGAAGCGGGTCGCCTCGCGCTCGACCAGGAAGCGCCGCTGGATGCGCTCGACGCATTCGAGCTGGGCCTCGAGCTCCCGGTGCCCGCGGCGCCGGCCGACGAACGGGACGAGGACGGCGTCCCGCCGCCGCGTCCGGCCGACGCGGGCGTCGCGGCGGTGTCGCAGCTCGCCGCGGAGGCCGCCGCCGCCGCCGGCCGTCCCAGCCGCGCGACGGTGTACGCCGAGAGCGGCCTCGCCGCGCTCGGGGAGCGGCGCGATCGCGTCCAGCACGCGATCCTCGAGGCGCGGCTCGGGCGGTACCGGCTCGCCGCGGGGGACGCGCAGGGTGCGACCGCGGCCCTGCGCAAGGCGGCCGACGTCATGCCCCCCGAGCCGTCGATCGAGCGAACACGAATCCTCGCGCTGCTCGCCCAGGAGCGGATGATCGCGGCGGCGTTCCGCGACGCGGAACGCGTGGCGCGCGAGGCGCTCGACCTCGCGGCCGTGATCGGCGACGAGGCGGAGCCCGAGGCGATCCACGCCCTCACGACCCTCGCGGTCGCCCGCAGCTACGGCGATCAGCCGGAGACCGCTGAGGCGCTCCTGCGCGAGGCGCAGTCACGCGCGTCGGCCGCCGGCCTCGTTGACGAGGCGATGCGGGCGAGCGCGAACCTCACGTTCCTGCTGGAGCTCCTCGGCCGCCCCGCGGAGGCGATTGACGAGGCGTACCGCGGGATCGATGAGGCTCGGGCGGCGGACCTCGGGGCCGTCTACGGCAACCTCCTCGGCGGCAACGTCGCGGGCGTGCTCGTCGTCGTCGGACGCTGGGCGGAGGGCCGTGAGCTCCTCCTGCGCGCGATCGACTGGAGCCCATCGGGGAGCGCCGCCGTCAACGCCCTCGTCAACCTCGCGAACCTCGAGATCGAGGCGGAGGCGGGGGAGGAGGCGACGCGCCTCCTCGGCCGGGTGCTCGTCGAGCTGGAGCAGGGTGGCGACGACCAGCTCGCCGTGCCCGCCTACCAGGCGACCGCGGCGATGGCACTGTGGAGCGGCGACCTCGCCGACGCCCGCCGCGCAGCAGAGCGTGGCTGGGCGCGCCTCAAGGGCTCGGAGGACTGGGTCCTGATGGCGCGGATGGCCAGCACGTCGATGGAGGTCGAGTCGGCGATCGTCGCGGAGGCGCTCGAGAAGCGGCGGATCGGTGACGTGGCGGCGTCACGCGAGCGGGCGAGCCGGATCGTCGCGGACGCCGAGGCGGCCGTTGCCCGCGCGAGGGCGGAGAACCCCGAGGCACGCAGCGACGAGCCGGAGGCGAGCCTCGCCACGGCCCGCGCGTTCCATGCGCGGCTCGTGGGTCGCGACGACCCGATGCACTGGGCCGAGCTTGCCGCGCGCTGGCAGGCGCTCGGGCAGCCGTACCGGGTCGCGATGGCGCGCTGGCGCCAGGCCGAGGCGACGATGAGCGGCGCGGTCGCGGGACCGAGCGGGACTCGCACCGATGCCCGTCTCGTCCGCAGCGAGGCGCGCGAGCCGCTGTCGGAGGCCGTCGCCATCGCGCTCCAGCTCCACGCCCGCCCGCTGCTGCGGGAGCTGCGCGAGCTCGCCCGCCGGGCGCTGATCACCCTGCCGCCCGCGGTCGACGCGCTGCTCGACGAGGCGCCTGCCCCCGCAGAGCCGCTGCCGCCGGCCGCCTCGCCGCCGATCGCCGAGGCCCAGGCGATGGGTGGCGTCGCGCGGCAAGCGGGGATCGGGACCGACACGTTCGGGCTGTCGAAGCGCGAGCTCGAGGTGCTCGCCCTCATCGCGCAGGGTCGGACGAACCGCGAGATCGGCGACCGCCTGTTCATCAGCCAGAAGACCGTGGGCGTGCACGTGGGCAACATCCTGGCGAAGCTCGGGGTCTCCGGCCGCGTCGAGGCCGCGGCGGTCGCCATCCGGCTCGGGCTCGAGCCCGGCGCACGCCGGCCGGCGTGACCCGACGGCGAAGCCGGGCGACCGCACGCCGTGCCGTGTTTCGGTAGGATCGCCGCGTCCTGAATCGCGTCCCGTCCTGAGGTTCCCATGCGCCGCTCGATGCTCGCCCTTGCACTCGCCGCCGTCGCCCTCGGCGCGGCCGCCTGCTCCACGTCCAGCGCTCCGGGTTGGACCTACGCGCCACCGACGGCGGCGCCGACGCCCGGCGAGTCGGGCGCGGCCGCGCCGTCGGACGGCGGATCCGCCGGGCCGTCGGCCTCGGTAGCTCCCTCCGCTGGTGAGTCGGGCGCCCCGTCCGGCAGCGCCGGCGGCGAGACCGTCCAGATCTCCGCGGTCAACATCGCCTTCGAGCAGCCGGCCGTGACCGCCCCCGCCGACACCGCCTTCACCATCGACTTCGACAACAAGGAAGCGGTGCCGCACAACGTCGAGATCAAGGACGCCGGGGGTGCGTCGGTGTTCAAGGGGGAGATCGTCACCGGGCCCACGGTCGCCCAGTACGAGGTCGGTCCGCTCGCCGCGGGTGAGTACACGTTCGTGTGCAGCGTCCACCCGAACATGACGGGGACCCTGACGGCCGCATCCTGAGCCTCGGTTCGGTTCGACGGGAGGCGAATCGATGACGCGCGTCGACGAGCGGTGCTATCGCGACGCGTACCTGCGCGAGCTGCCGGCGCGCGTCGTGGAGGTCGCGACCGGCGATGGCGCGCCGCTCGTCGTCCTCGACGCCACGGCCTTCTACCCCGGCGGCGGCGGCCAGCCGTCGGACCGCGGAGCGATCCTGCGATCCGGGGATGGCCGGCAGTGGACGGTGCGTGGCGCGCGCCGGGTCGGCGGCGAGATCGCGCACGAGCTCGAGCCCCGAGACGACGGCGAGCTCCCGGCTGCCGGTGACCAGGTCAGCGTCGAGCTCGACTGGGCGCGGCGGCACGCGCTCATGCGGACGCACACGGCGCTCCACGCCCTGTGCGGGGTCGTCTGGCGGGACTACGGGGCGCAGGTGACGGGCGGCAACATGGAGCCCGGCCGCGGGCGGATGGATTTCGAGTTCGAGCGGATGTCGGGCGACCTGGTCGAAACCATCGAGCACACCGTGAACGAGGAGCTCGCGCGTGGCCGGGAGGTGCGCGTCGACGTGCTGCCCCGGGCCGAGGCGTTTGCGATCCCCGACCTGATCCGGACCAAGGTCAACCTGCTGCCCGAAGGCATCGAGGAGATCCGTACGATCGAGATCGTGGGCCTGGACCTCCAGGCCGACGGCGGCACGCACGTGGCCAACACCCGCGAGGTCGGCGGGATCCGGGTGACCGGGTACGAATCGAAGGGCCGGATCAACAAGCGGATCCGGCTCGAGCTCGTCGACCCGATCGACTGACCGGGGGCGGCGCGGGGCTCCGACGCACGACCGCCCGGATCTCGCCGGGCGGCCGGTTCGTCGGTGGAGCGACCGGGGTCAGGGCTGGAGGACGACCTTCACGCACTCGTCCTCCTTGTGCTTGAAGATCTCGTACCCCTTGGGTGCGTCGGCCAGCGGCATGCGGTGCGTGATCA
The DNA here is from genome assembly GCA_035264305.1 of Candidatus Limnocylindrales bacterium. Classification (GTDB taxonomy): domain Bacteria; phylum Chloroflexota; class Limnocylindria; order Limnocylindrales; family CSP1-4; genus CAIXZV01. The sequence continues at coordinate 15,059 of DATFQL010000319.1, forward strand.
CGAACGTCGGGTCGATGTCACCCGCCTGGATCCGCTCGAGCAGCGGCTGCATGTACCGCTGGACATGGCACTGTCCGGCGCGGATCGTGAGCCCGCGGTTCATCACGGCACCGATCGGGAACTTGTCGATGAACCCTCCGAACGCGCCGATCACGGACACCACGCCGCCGTTGCGGACGGCCATGATCGCCTCGCGCAGCGCGAGCGGCCGGTCGGTCTCGATCCGCATCGCCTGCTTCGCCCGGTCGTACGCGTACTCGATGCGGGGGGAGTGTGCCTCCATCCCGACCGCCTCGATGACCTTGTCCGGACCGCGGCCCCCGGTGAGCTCGCGGAGGGTCTCGAGGACGTCCTGCTCCTCGTAGTTGATCGTGATGTCCGCGCCCGCGCGCTCCTTCGCCATCCGCAGCCGGTAGGGGAAGCGGTCGATGGCGATGATCTGCTCGGCGCCCAGCATCCTGGCGCTCGCGATCGCGAACTGCCCGACCGGACCGGCGCCCCACACCGCGACCACGTCGCCCGGCTGGATGTCGCACATCTCGGCGCCCATGTAGCCCGTCGGCAGGATGTCGGACAGGAACAGCACCTGCTCGTCCGTCATCCCGTCGGGCACCTTGAGCGGGTTCACGTCAGCGAACGGCACGCGCGCGAACTGCGCCTGCCCCCCGGGATAGCCACCCGTGAGGTGCGAGTACCCGTAGATGCCGGCGGGAGCGTGGCCGAACAGCTTCTCGGCCATCCACGCGTTGGCATTCGTGTTCTCGCACGCCGCGAACAGGCCCTGGCGGCACGACCAGCAGGAGCCGCATGCGATCGGGAACGGAACGACGACGCGATCGCCCGGCCGCACGTTCCGGACGTCCGGGCCGGTCTCGACCACCTCGCCCATGAACTCGTGACCAAGGATGTCGCCCTTGACCATCGTCGGGATATAGCCGTCGTAGAGATGGAGGTCCGAGCCGCAGATCGCCGTCGAGGTGATCCGCACGATCGCATCGTGGCGGTTGAGGATCCGGGGCTCGGGGACGTCCTGCACCTTGACGGTGTTCGGCCCCTGCCAGGTTGTGGCCTGCATTCGTTGCTCTCCTTGTCGCTGTCCTGGCAGCGGCTCAGCCGGCGCCGACGGGATGCGCGTCGGTCGCCTGGAGCGGCTGGCCGGCCGATGTCCCGTCAGCGCGCGGCGCGTCATCGAAGGCGTGTCCGTTGCCTCCCGTCACGTCGGGCAGCGACGCCGCCTCGTCGGGCTTCAGCGGCCTCGCCGGTCGCTGCCGCACCGTCCGTCCGCCGGCCATCGCCTCGGACACGATCACCTCGCCCGTTTCGAGCACCTGCTTCAGCCGGCGGAGGTCGCCCGCGGTCTGCTGCTCGGGCTCTTCGCCGAACAGCTTCGCCGCCGCCACGCCGATGGGCCCTGCGGGCGGCTCGTACACCAGCTCGACCAGGACCTGCGTGCCACGATCGCCCGGGGCGCGCGCGAACGTCACCGTGCCCCAGTTCTGGATCCCCGAGCCGGGGACGGCGCGCCACGCGATGCGCTCTCCCGGCCGGTCCTCGGTGATCTCCGCGTCCCAGCTCGCCTTCGTGCCTGCGGGCCCCTTCGCGACCCAGTGTGAGCGGCCGTCGCCCTGGTCGCGGACCTCCTCGAGGTGGTGCATGAAGCGGGGCAGGTTGTCCAGGTTCCGCCAGTACGCATACACCTCGTCGGGCGTCCGGTTGATCGTGATCGACCGCCGCACGGGCTTCCTGCCGCCCAGCCCCTCGTCCTTCTGGCGGGGCGCGTCGCGCGTCACGAGCACGCTCGTCACGAGGTCCGCCGCCGAGATCGCGACGATCGCGCCGAGGGCTGCGGTTGCACGGTCCCGGCGCGCGCCCCTGGCCCGCACCCCGCGTCCCGCGAGGACGATGTCCATGGCGTCCCCCGCGACGCGCATCCACGCGAACGGGACCGGCCATCGCTGCACGAGGAGGCCGCCGGCCGCGCCGATCTCGCGCACGCCGATCGCGCGGACGATCAGCGGCGCCGGTCGACCGGTCGGAAACCCCGTGGCCTCGAGCAGGCGCCTGGGCGCCACGAGCTGCGCGACGCCCAGCCCGAGGCTGAACGCGCCGAGACCGCGGCTGAGTGTGCGGCCGATGGCCATGACGTGTACCTCCGGTGGGTGTTCCCCGCGCGAGGACGGGCGGCTGCGTGCGAGCCTCAAGCGGACGTCGTGATCCGTCACGCGGACGCCGCGTTCCCCCGGCGGCCGGGTTGCGCGGTCATCGCATTGGGGGATGCGTCGTGACGACACGTGTGGCACGATCGTTGCCCGTGTCCACGCAGGTCCGCGCCCTGTTCTCCAGCCCCGTCATCCGCCGGGTGCTGTGGTACTCGCGGCGCGCACAGAAGTCGATGGACCGGCGGTTCTTCCTGTCCCTCGTGACAGGAATCCTGGTCTTCGTGGCGATCGCCGCCGTGGCGGTGACGCTGCTCGAGAAGCCGTGGACGTTCGACGCGTTCGGCAACTCGTTCTACTGGGGCGTCACGACGATCTTCGGTCAGGGCGACTCCGCGTACATCACCTCCCCGGGCGGCTGGATCGTCAGCTGGCTGCTCATCCTCTTCGGCGTGGCGCTGCTGGGCACGATCACCGGGGCCCTGGTCGCGTTCGTCATCGATTTCCTGCTCAAGGAGGGCCAGGGCATGGGTGCGGCGGGCTATGCCGAGCACATCGTCATCTGCGGCTGGAACGCCACCGCCCGAGACCTCGTGGACGAGCTCAAGCAGGACGAGTACAAGGCGAAGATCGTCCTCGTGCACGACGCCGACCGGAACCCGGCCGGCGGCGAGGTCTACTACGTCAGGGGCGACGCGACGCACGGGGAGGACCTCGAGCGTGCGGGGATCAGCTCCGCCCAGGCCGCGATCGTCTTCCCGTCCGACGGCACCGACGCCGCCGACATGCGCTCGATCCTCATCGTCATGGCGATCGAGGCCATGGCCCCCGAGGTCCGCACCGTCGTCGAGGTGAACAACCCGCGCCACGAGGTCCACCTCAAGCGGGCCAACGCGGACGAGGTCCTCGTGACGTCGCAGCTCGCCTCGCACCTGCTGGCGCGGTCCGCCCTCTACCCGGGGCTTTCGAGCCTCGTGACGGACATCGTGTCGGGGGGCGAGGGGGCCGAGCTGTACCGCGTCTCGCTCCCCGAGGAGTACTGCGGCCTGACCGTCGACGCGCTGTCCGCGACGCTCCGCCGGGAGCATCGGGCGACGCTCCTATCGGTGAACCGGGGTGGCCACACGTTCGCAAACCCGCCCGCGGACTTCGAGCTGTCGGAGGGAGACGACGCGGTCGTTCTTGCCGAGTCACTGACGCTGCTCGCGCCGCTCCGGCTCGAGCGGATCGACCTCGCGATGACGGCTCCGCGGACCGCGGCGATCGTTCCCTCGGCCTGACCTCCCGGATCGCGAGGGCAGCCACCGCAGGAGCGCCAGTCGCGGCGCGCACCCGCTCCGCGTCCGGCATCATCGGCTCGATGCCCACCTTCGACGACGCGCTCCGGTCCCTGGACGAGGCTGTCGGCGCGTTCCGCGACGAGCGGAAGGCGCCCGGGGTCGCATGGGGCGTCGTGCGCGACGGCTCGCTCGTCCACGTCGGCGCAGCCGGGATGCTGCGCGACGGCGAGGAGCGGCTGCCCGACGAGCGATCCGTGTTCAGGATCGCCTCGATGACCAAGAGCTTCACCGCCGCGACGGTGCTCCTGCTCCGGGACGAGGGCCGGCTGCGCCTCGACGACGCCGTCGGCGACCACGTGCCCGCGCTCGAGGGTTGGACCGGGCCGACGGCGGACTCGGGGCCGATCACGATCCGCCAGCTGCTCACGATGTCGTCCGGCCTCCCGACGGACGACCCGTGGGGGGATCGCCAGCAGGCTCTGGCGCTCGATGCGTTCGACGCGCTGCTCCGCGCCCGGCCCGTCGTCGTGTGGACGCCGGGCACGACGTTCGAGTACTCGAACCTCGGCTACGGCATCCTCGGCAGGGTCATCACGACCGCCGCCGGTGCCGAGTACCGCGAGGTCGTCCGCGACCGGGTGCTTCGGCCCCTCGGCATGTCGTCGACGGTGTTCGACGAGGCCGACGCCGCCGAGACCGACCTCGCGCACGGGTATGTCCGCGAAGGCGAGACGCTCGTGCGGGAGGGCCGCGACGGATATGGAGCGCTCGCGTCGATGGGCGGCCTGTACTCGACGGTCGCCGACCTCGCGCGGTGGGTGGCGGGCTTCCTCGACGCGGTGCCCGCGCGCGACGACGCGGAGGGCGACCATCCCCTCCGCCGTGCCGCTCGCCGTGAGATGCAGCAGCCGCACCGCATGTTCGGCGCAGAGGCCGATGCGCACGCGGCACACCTCGCGCCGGGCATCGTGGCCGGGGGGTACGGGTACGGACTCGTCGCGA
>DATFQL010000320.1:0-3171 GCA_035264305.1 Candidatus Limnocylindrales bacterium
CGGCTGGGTTGCCTCGACCGCGCCAGTTGCCGGGCGTCAGCGGTGCGCTCGCGGAGACGCCTGCGCCCGAGCCGCCGCCCCCAGAGATGCCCGCGACGGACAGGCCTGCCGGCGCGAGGCCGGCAGATGCGGCGAGGCCGACCGCGGCGACCGGGTTGCGCTGGACCGATGTCCGTGCGAAGGGATCCGCCAGCGTGAAGGGGGGCTGGCGACGTGCGATCGGCGCCGGCTCGACCGCAGCCGGAAGCGTCGGGACGGCGTCACCGACGGTCGCGTCACTCGCCGAGGCAGCACTCTCCGACCCGCCGTCACCCCCGGCTGCTGCAATCAGCGCCGGGGCAACGTCGAGCGGCGTCGCGTCGGACACCGTTGAGGCGGCGGTGTCGGGAGGTCGATTCGGGTGCATTGCCTCGCGGCTGGAACCCGGATCCGCGGGGAAGGCGGAATGCGGGTCGGGGCTGCGGCGGTCGATCATGGCGGAGCGGTAGCGTCGCCCGAGCACGCTTCCGACCGTCGCCGCGATGACGACGGCCAGCAGCACGCCTCCCACCAGTGCGATCGTCTCGAGCGGCATTACCCCTCGTGGGACTCCCGTTCCCCCGCGCGATCCTACAGCCCCGGCGTTGCAACCGCATGCCAGCGCGCTGATCCGTGCCCGCGCCACGCCCGCTCCGTACGCTGGAGGCGAACAATCCTGTTCGATGGAGCCCTCGATGACCGACCACGCCGCCGTCGGCCGCGCCCTCCGCTACAGCGGATACCGCTCGTACCCGTACCTCGAGCGCGGTCGCGACTATCGGGCGTTCGCGCTTGCGCCCGAGATCGACCGCGTACCGCCGCACAGGGTCGAGGTGAGCGACGCCGAGGAGGCGCGTGTGTGGAGGCTGCTCGCCGAGCACCCGGCTGTGAGCCTGCACGACCACCTCGAGGTCTATCCCTCGAACCTCGCCGACGCCGACGACTGGGTCCGCGACGCACATCCCTTCACCGGCTATGAGGGCTTGGCCGGATCGGGCCTGGCCGCCGTGTTCGAGAACTTCGGCGACGGGACCGCGACGATCACCAGCAAGAGCGGCTGGAAATGGTCCGATGTGATCCACGACATCGGCGTTCGCTATGCCGACTGGGCACACCAGGACTTCGTCGTGCGGGCTGAGACGATCGCCGACATCCGGCGCGCGTTCGCGGACGGGCAGGTGGCCCTCATCGGCGCGCTCGAGGCCGCGACGCCGGTCGAGAACGAGCTGGACCGGATCGACGTCCTCTACGGGTTCGGCATCCGGATGCTTGGTGTGACGTACAGCGAATCCAATGCGCTCGGATCCGGGTGTCGCGAGACCTCGGACGGCGGCCTGACGGGCTTCGGCCATCGGGCGGTCGAGCGGATGAACCGGCTGGGGATCCTCATCGACGTCAGCCACGCAGGGGACCGGACCAGCCTCGACACCATCCGCGCCTCGGCGGCCCCGGTGTGCATCAGCCACTCCGGCTCCCGCGAGCTGTGGCCGATCAGCAAGTGCAAGCCCGACGACGTGATCCGGGCGTGCGCCGAGCGCGGCGGCGTGATCGGAATCGAGGCCGCGCCCGGGACCACGATGGTCAGGCCCGATCTCGAGGAGGCGTCGATCGAGACGTTCATGCGGCACTTCGAGTACTGCGTGGACCTCGTTGGCATCGAAGGCGTCACGTTCGGACCGGACACGTTCTTCGGCGACCACGCGGGGACCTACCTCACGCCGCAGGGCGCGCTCCTCGCGAGCGGGGATTCCGAGTACGACACGGTCGTCCCCGAGTACGTCGTGGGACTCGAGAACATCGGGGACTTCCCGAACATCGTCCGCTGGCTCGTGAAGCATGGGTATTCGGACGACGACATCGCCAAGGCGATCGGGGGGAATACGCTCCGCGTCCTCGAGCAGGCCTGGGCACGCTGAGCGGAGGAGGAGAACGGATGGCGATCCGGAAGGTCGGCGTGCTCACTGCGGGTGGCGACAGCCCGGGCTTGAACGCGGCGATCCGCGCGTTCGGGAAGGCGGCGATCGGGTACGGCTGGGAGGTCGTCGGCTACCGGGACGGGTTCCGCGGGATCGCGGAGGACCGTCGCGTCAAGCTGTCCAAGGCGACGCTGTCCGGGATCCTTACAGTCGGCGGGACCGTGCTCGGGACCAGTCGCGACAAACCGCACCGGATGCCGATCGACGGCGAGACGCGCGACATGACGGATCAGATCGTCGCCAACTACCGGAAGGCGGGGCTGGACGCGCTCGTCTGCATCGGCGGGGGCGGAACGGCGAAGAACGCCCTGCGGCTGTCCAAGGCGGGCCTCGACGTCATCACGCTGCCCAAGACGATCGACTTCGACCTGGCCGGGACCGACGCGACGATCGGGTTCGCGACCGCGCTCGAGATCGCGACCGACGCGATCGACCGCCTCCACTCGACCGCACACAGCCACCACCGGATCATCGTGGCCGAGATCATGGGCCATGGCGCGGGGTGGCTGACCCTGGGGTCGGGCCTCGCAGGGGGAGCGGACGTCATCCTCATTCCGGAGATTCCGTACACGGTCGCCACGGTCGCCGACGCCATCAACCGCCGCGTGCGCGCCGGCACGAACTTCTCCATCGTCGCCGTCGCGGAGGGCGCCAGATCGGTCGAGGACGCCAAGGCACTCGCTGCCGCCGCGGCTCGCCTCGACGCCGCTGGTGAGCGGACTGCGAAGGATGCCGCCCGCTCGGAGATCGAGCTGCTCGAGCTCCAGCACACCGGCAACACGCTTCGGCTCGCGCATCAGCTGGAACAGCTGACCGGGCTCGAGTCCCGGGTGTCGATCCTGGGCTACGTGCAACGGGGCGGTACGCCGTCGCCGCTCGACCGGCTGCTCGCGACGCTGGTGGGCACCGCAGCAGCGGACCTCGTCGCGGCGAGGACGTTCGGGGTGATGGTCGCCGCGCGCGGGGACTCGACCGAAGCCGTGCCACTCAACGAGGTCGCGGGGCGGCGCCACACAGTCCCGCCCGACCACCCGTGGATCGCCGCGGCCCGTCACGTGCGGACGTGCCTGGGTGACGAGGCGCCGTAGAACACGCTTGCGTCGGCGGCGCTCGTGGCCGCGGACCACGCCGGCCGATTGGTGACAGGACCCGGCACTGGCGTGACGTAGCGTGTCCG
>DATFQL010000321.1:0-2632 GCA_035264305.1 Candidatus Limnocylindrales bacterium
CGTCCAGCTCTCCGTCGTCGTGAAGCTCGCGGACATACGCGAACCACTCGCCCAGCGGGAAGCCCTGCGAGGTCACGAGGTCCTCGCCGGGATCGACGCCGCCGGTGGCCTCGAGGTGCTCCCGGGCCATCGAGATCCCCGCGTCGACGAACGGGTCGTACGTCTCCCAGCCGTCGGCGGACTCGCGGATCATCGCGTCGTCGGCGAAGCACCACGTCCAGTCCTCGCCCGCGCCGGCGCCCCGCATGATCGGGTGCCCGATCTCGTCGAAATGGCCGGTCATGTGGCGGTTCGGGCTGTCGTTGCAGCACAGCGTGCGGGCGCACGTCAGGCACTGGCGGAGGTGGACCCACGTGCCGCCGACCTCGACGCATGCCTCGCACACGTCGCGCGGCGCCGGCACGCCGTTGATCATCGCGCTGTGGGTGCACGCCTCGTGCATGGGCTCTCCAGGCTGTCGCCGCGGATGTGCGTCGGCGGATCATGGCGGCGAGGGTGGGATTCGAACCCACGGGACTTGCGCCCGGCGCTTTTCAAGAGCGCTGCCTTAAACCGCTCGGCCACCTCGCCGCGGCCGAGCATACCAGCGACTTCGGCCGCTCCCCGGGTATGGTCTCGCGGTGATCCGCGCACCCTTCGCCGACCGCCCGCTGGCCGACGGCCACCTGATCGATCTCCACGAGGTGGTGAAGGACTACGTCACGGACGCGGGTCCCTTCCGCGCGCTCAAGTCCGTGAGCGTGGAGGTCGACGCGGGCGAGTTCATCGCGGTCGTGGGCCGGTCCGGCTCGGGCAAGTCGACGTTGATGAACATGATCACGGGGATCGACCGGCCGACGACCGGCACGGTCGTCATCGGCGGCACGAACCTCACAGGCCTGTCCGAGAGCCGGGTCGCCCAGTGGCGTGGTCGAACGGTCGGCGTCATCTTCCAGTTCTTCCAGCTGCTGCCCACGCTCACGGTCGTCGAGAACGTGATGCTGCCGATGGACTTCGCGGGCCTCTGGACGCCGCGCGAGCGGCAGCAGCGCGCGATGCACCTGCTCGAGCTCGTCGGCCTCGCCGACCAGGCGAACAAGCTTCCGGCATCCACGTCTGGCGGCCAGCAGCAGCGGGCGGCGATCGCGCGATCGCTCGCGAACGACCCGCCGCTCATCGTGGCGGACGAGCCGACCGGCAACCTCGACTCGGTGACGGCCGAGGACGTGTTCACGCTGTTCCAGCGGCTCGTCGACGAGGGGCGGACGATCGTGATGGTGACGCACGACCCCGAGCTCGCGGCGCGCACGAGGCGGACCGTCCACATGGTCGACGGGGAGATCCTCGACGGCACGCTCGTGGACGGCGCGGCCGGGATCGGAGCCGCCGGGATCGGCGCGGCCGGGATCGGCGCGCCCGGATAGCGGCTACGCGAGGGCGTGGACGACCCATACGTTCGGGTCGCGGTAGACGCCCTCGCCGGCCTCGACGTCGACCGCGACCGGCGCGGCGGCGCCCGCCGGGAGGTACTCGCCACTCTCGGGGAACGAGAGCCCGGTCCACGCCGCCCAGTCGGCGAGCGTCGCCCGGAGGGTCATCGACGCCGGCGACGCCCGCACGATCCGGCCGCCGGCGCGGACGTGGACGCGGATCCACGGATCGAACGGGAGTCCGTCGTCGCGCACCCACATGGCGTACCGCTCGATCGGGATGAGCGGGTAGCGCTCCTTGAGGGTCGGCCGCACGCATGCGATGACGGCCGGCAGGTCGTGCGCACGAGCGTTCGCCCGCATCGCCTCGAGGAGGAGGCCGCTCAACCCGTGTCCCTGCCGGTCGGGCCGGACGGTGATCTGGAGCGCACCGAGCGCCAGTGACGTCGCGCCGGTCTCCAGCGCGTGGACACTGCGCAGCATCTGCGCGTCCCACCCGTCGGGCAGGTCCTCGTCCGTGCCGTCCCACGGGACCGGGGCGCTGTTCGCGCCGCCGGCCACCTCGCCGTCCTCGTCGAGCAGCACGAGCTGGAACGCCGCGAACTCCGCCGCCAGGTGATGCCAGTGGCCGTTGGCGACCGGAAAGTTGACCATGAACTCCGGCCACACCGACACGTTGATGTCCATGACCGGCCGCCACAGATCGGGCCGGTCGGCGATCGCGTGCAGGCGGTAGCCCGGCGGGAGCGTCAGACCGAACCCTGCCAGCCGCTCCCCCGCCGTCACCGGGTCAGCCCTTGACGACGACCGTGCTGCCGATCAGGTCGTGCCAGCACCGGCGCCGCTTGTCGACCAACGCCCACAGGTAGCCGATCGGCAGGCCGAAGATGATCGAGTCGATCGCGAAGCCGATGAGGCGCAGGATCGCGCTCCCCCACCCCAGCGGGCCGCCGTCCTTGTCGCGCACCACGCGGATCCCGAACAGCTGCATGCCGGGCGTCCTGCCGTCGCGCTGCCAGAAGAACGGGAAGTACGCGATCGAGGCGATCACCGCAAACCCGATGAGGATGGTCGTCAGGACGCCGGACCCGTCGCCCGCAAGCAGGATGCCGACGAAGGCGAGGATGCCGGTGACGAGCCCGAGCAGCACCGCGTCGACGATGTACGCGACGATGCGCGCGCCGTACCCGGCAAACTCGACGCCGGGCGCCGGCCCCGAGGGC